>NZ_JBYCLG010000370.1:0-6430 GCF_057473785.1 Mycobacterium sp. TH-M103 | reverse complement strand
CTGGACGCGGTGACCGGCGGGGCCGCGCAGCGGGGCCGCATGGTCGGCGGCCTGATCGGTGGGGCGATGGTCGAGCTGTTGTCCCTGGGCGCCGTGCCGGACACACCCAGCGGCCCGCACCTGGGCTACACCAACATGTCGTTCCGGGTCGAGAACCTCGACGCCGCCTATGAATCCGTCCGGCGCGACCACCCCGAGGTCCGGGCGGACTCGCCCGTCGACATCGGGGGAGTGCGGATGTTCTTCGTCTACGACCCCGACGACACCCCCATCGAGCTGCTGGAGCTGCCCGCCGGGGTGACCTCCACGCTGCAGCTGTGGCGTCCCGGCGGCTGACCCCGACCGCCTTCGGGAAATCTCGTGATGTGTTCCCCGGCGCCGATCGCCGACGTACGCTCACCGTTGTGACGACGGCGATGACGATCCGGGAGCGGCGGTGACCGCGCGCGAACTCGGCCGCGTGGGCGTGCGAAAGGTGCTGCAGCGCAACGGCATCAAAGGCGAATCGAGCGTCCCGCTGGCCACCGACCCGACGGAGGTGAGCCAGCTGCTGCGGGCGCGCTGGTACGACGAGAGGCTGAGCGCGCTGGCGGCCGAACTCGGGCGCGATCCCGGCGCCGTGCGCGCCGAGGCCGCCGGTTACCTGCGGGAGATGGCGGCCTCCCTGGACGAACGCGCTGTGCAGGCCTGGCGCGGGTTCAGCCGCTGGCTGATGCGCGCCTACGACGTGCTGGTCGACGAGGACGAGATCGACCAGTTGCGCAAGCTGGACCGCAAGGCAACGCTGGCGTTCGCCTTCTCGCATCGCTCCTACCTGGACGGCATGCTGCTGCCCGAGGTGATCATGGCCAATCGGCTGTCCCCGGCGCTGACGTTCGGCGGGGCCAACCTGAACTTCTTCCCGATGGGTGCGTGGGCCAAGCGCACCGGCGCGATCTTCATTCGCCGCCAGACCAAGGACATTCCGGTCTACCGGTTCGCGCTGCGCGCCTACGCCGCGCAGCTCGTGCAGAACCACGCCAACCTGACCTGGTCGATCGAGGGGGGCCGCACCAGGACCGGCAAGCTGCGCCCGCCGGTGTTCGGGATCCTGCGCTACATAGCCGACGCCGTCGACGAAATCGACGGCCCCGAGGTGTATCTGGTGCCGACCTCGATCGTGTACGACCAGTTGCACGAGGTGGAGGCGATGACCACCGAGGCCTACGGGGCCGCCAAACGTCCCGAGGACCTCCGCTTTCTGGTCCGGCTCGCGCGCCAGCAGGGCCATCGGCTGGGCCGGGCCTACCTGGACTTCGGCGAGCCGCTGCCGCTGCGCAAGCGGCTCGAGGAGTTGCGCGGCGACGAGTCGGGCACCGGGACCGAGATCGAACGCATCGCCCTGGACGCGGAACACCGCATCAACCGGGCGACCCCGGTGACTCCGACCGCGGTAGTCAGCCTCGCGCTGCTCGGGGCGGACCGCTCGCTGTCGATCAGCGAGGTGCTGGCCACCGTGCAGCCGCTGGCGAACTACATCGCCGCGCGCAACTGGGCGGTGGCCGGCGCGGCGGACCTGAACAACCGCTCGACGATCCGGTGGACCCTGCACCAGCTCGTCGCCTCCGGAGTCGTCAGCGTCTACGACGCCGGCACCGAGGCGGTCTGGGGCATCGGCGCCGAACAGCACCTGGTGGCGGCGTTCTACCGCAACACCGCCATCCACATCCTGGTCGACCGGGCCATCGCGGAGATGGCGCTGGTCGCGGCCTGCGAGGGCGGTGAGTCGGTCGCGCCGGCTACCGTGCGCGACGAGGCGTTGCGCCTGCGCGAACTGCTCAAGTTCGAGTTCCTGTTCTCCGGGCGCACGCAGTTCGAGAGGGAGTTGGTCGACGAGATCCGCCTGCTGGCCCCCGTGGACACGACCCAGACCTATTGCGCCGCCGACGTGCGGCGGCTGCTGGAGTCGGCCGACGTGCTCTTGGCGCATCTGGTGTTGCGCCCGTTCCTGGACGCCTACCACATCGTGGCCGAGCGGCTGGCCGCCTACGAGGACGAATCCTTCGACGAGGAAACCTTTCTCGCGGAGTGCCTGGAGGTGGGCAAGCAGTGGGAGCTGCAGCGCCGCATCGCCAGCGCCGAGTCGAGGTCGATGGAGCTGTTCAAGACCGGGTTGCGCCTGGCCCGGCACCGCGAGCTGATCGACGGCTCGGGGGACTCCGACGGAGCCGACCTGGCCAAGCGCCGTCAGCAGTTCGCCGACGAGATCGCCACGGCGACAAGGCGAGTCAACGAGATCGCGGAACTGGCGCGGACGCGGTAACCGGCGCTTCGCCGCGCGGAAGGCATCCGGGCGGCCCGGCAGGTTGATCGCAGCTTTCGTGCTGTGCCACGCGGCGTAACGCCTGTAGGCGGCTGTCGAGTCGGCTGAACTCTCCGAAATCGCGCTGCGATCCTCGTCACTGGGAGGAATACCCCCTCCGGTATCCGCGTTGGTCCCGCCTGAGGGCGCAGCACCGTGCTTTGCGCCCTACGCCTCGGGCCGACGGGCGAAGGAAGTAAGCCATGACGACAGGTACCAGCGAAGTCGTCTCCAGCGCGTCGGTGGCAGTGCCGTTGCGGCACCGGCAGGGCGCTCCGATGTGGTCGGGTCGCCGCTTCTCGGGCTCGCTGCGCGTTGTGGCCGCGTCGATGCGTCGCACCCTCCTGACGCCCCGGGGAGTTGCACGCCCGCCGCGCATCGGCTGCTCGGCGCGCTGCGGTTATCTCGAGCGCTCCCTGATGGCTCGCGAGGCGGACAGGCTCTGAGGTGCCTGCTCGGTGCCCGTCCCTGCTATTGTCGCCGAAATATTGAACATTTAGTTCGCTATATGGGTGTGCAGGGGTGAGACGTGGCCGACCGCGCCGCAGGCCGTCCCGGCCGTCCGCGCAGTGAGCCGTCGCGGGTGGCCGTGCTGGCTGCGACATCCGCGTTGCTCGACGAGGTTGGGCTGCGGGCTATGACGACCGACGAGATCGCGGCCCGCAGCGGGGTGAGCAAGGCGACGATCTACAAGTGGTGGTCGAACAAGTACGCGGTCGCCGTGGATGCGTTTCTGTCCGAGATGGCCACGGAAGTGAGCGGGCGAATCGGCCAATTGCCGAAAAGGGCCACGCGTGAGCGGGTTTCGGCCAGAAAACTGATCAGCGCCGCCGTCGCCGTCGTGGTTTGCGTCGCGGCGGCAGAACCGGCCCGCGCCGACCCCAACGCGTTCGCCGTCCTGGGCTGCAGCTGCCACGAGACGGCATCTGCCGGCAGCCCGGATCTCCGGAACGAGATCGATCAGGGGATCCGGCAGGGTCTGGCGACCTCGCACCGGCCCTGATCTCCGGCGGTGCCTGTCCGGCGCCGGCGGGCACGGATGCCGGCGTTGCCGCGGGTCGGCCGGTGCGTCACGGCCGTAAAATGACGAGCATGCCACTTACCGGAGAGTACGAACCGTCGCCCTGGGATTGGTCTCGCGAACAAGCGGAGAAGTTCGCCGAGTCCGGTGGGAAAGAAGCCGCCGATTTGCGGGGCATGCCCATCATCTTGCTGACCACCGTCGGAGCCAAGACGGGCAAGCTGCGCAAGACGCCGCTGATGCGCGTGGAGCACAATGGCGAGTACGCCTGCGTCGCGTCGCTCGGTGGGGCGCCGAAGAACCCGGTCTGGTACTACAACGTCAAGAAGAACCCGCGGGTCGAGCTGCAGGACGGGTCCGTCACCCGCGACTACGACGCCCGTGAGGTGTTCGGCGAGGAAAAGGCCGTGTGGTGGGAGCGCGCCGTCGAGGCGTACCCGGACTACGCGGATTACCAGAAGAAGACCGAGCGCCAGATCCCCGTGTTCGTGCTGACACCCGTCGGTTGACTTCCACAGGGCCGACGCCTGCAGTCTGCGGTCATGGCACCATTGATCGGTGTCCGCTGAACTGAGCCAGAACCCGAGCGTGTCACCGCTGTGCGCGGCTGACGTCGACGGCGCGGCCAAGCGGATCGCCCCGGTGGTCACGCCCACGCCCCTGCAACTCAGCGATCGGCTGTCGGCGATCACCGGCGCCCGGGTCTATCTCAAGCGCGAAGACCTGCAGATCGTGCGGTCCTACAAGATCCGCGGCGCCTACAACTTGCTGGTGCAGCTCTCCGACGAGGAGCTGGCCGCCGGGGTGGTGTGCTCCTCGGCCGGCAACCACGCGCAGGGCTTCGCCTATGCGTGCCGGAGGCTGGGCGTGCGCGGCCGCGTCTACGTCCCCGCCAAGACCCCCAAGCAGAAGCGCGACCGGATCCGCTACCACGGCGGTGAGTTCATCGAGCTGATCGTGGGCGGGTCGACCTACGACCTGGCCGCCGAGGCGGCGCTGGCCGACGTCGCCCGCACCGGCGCCACCCTGGTGCCGCCGTACGACGACGCGCGGACCATGGCCGGGCAGGGCACGATCGCCGTCGAACTCCTCGCGCAACTCGACGAGCTCGGCGGGGAACCCGACCTCGTGGTGGTCCCGGTGGGCGGTGGCGGATGCATCGCGGGCATCACGACCTACCTGGCCGAGCGGACGACGAACACGGCGGTGCTGGGCGTCGAGCCGGCCGGGGCCGCGGCCATGATGGCCGCACTGGCCGCCGGCGAGCCGGTCGAGCTCGATCATGTCGACCAGTTCGTCGACGGCGCCGCGGTGCGGCGCGCGGGTGCGCTGACCTACGCAGCGCTGGCCGCGGCCGGTGACATGGTGTCGATCACGGCGGTCGACGAGGGGGCCGTGTGCACTGCGATGCTGGACCTCTATCAGAACGAGGGCATCATCGCCGAGCCGGCGGGCGCGCTGGCGGTTGCCGGGCTGTTGGAAGCCGACATCGAACCCGGATCCACTGTGGTGTGCCTGATCTCGGGCGGCAACAACGACGTCTCGCGCTACGGCGAGGTGCTGGAGCGATCGCTGGTCCACCTCGGGCTCAAGCACTACTTCCTGGTGGACTTCCCGCAGGAACCCGGTGCGCTGCGCCGCTTTCTCGACGAGGTGCTCGGGCCCAACGACGACATCACCCTGTTCGAGTACGTCAAGCGCAACAACCGCGAGACCGGTGAGGCGCTGGTGGGCATCGAACTGGGCTCGGCCGCCGACCTGGACGGGCTGCTGGCCCGGATGCGGGCCACCGAGATCCACGTCGAGCCACTGGCGCCGGGTTCACCGGCGTACCGCTACCTGTTGTAGCCGTCGCTTCCGGGCGCGAGCGTGCGCAGATATACACGCTGTGCGGCGCGTCGCCGCACAGACACGCGCCCTGGGCGGCAGCCGGTGGCCGCGACAGCTCAACCAACGCGATTTTGCCGCGTGAGGTGTAATGTCGACCCCGAGCTTTACCTAAGCCGACGTGAAAATCGTGGTCTACGACTGACGTTCTCTGTCGATCCTCACGTTTATATGCCGGTGCAGCCGGAAGCGAAGGGATCGTCGATGGATCAACGGGCGTCACGTGCGGCTCCGCTGGCGGCAGCGTCTACTCGCGCACCAGTCTCGACGATCCCGGCACCATGAATCGGGACGTGCGTGGCCGGCGCCTGGCCAGCCCGGTGCGGCTCGCCCTGGCCGCCGAACTGGGTTCGCCCATCGACGGGGCGTGGTGGCCGCACACCTCCTCGATCGCGGCCGAGTTGCCCGAGCTGGTCGGTGCGTTGTCCGCCCGTCTGGGGGAGATCATCGACATCAGCGTCAACTGGTCATCGCTGGAAAGCTCCCCGGACCTGGACGCGCTGAACCGCCTTCGGGTCGGAGATGGTGCCCGGGCTGTCGGGCGCCAGCGGCTGATGGTGGTCGTCGGTAGCCGGGCTTGCGCCAACGTCCTGGTGGTGCCGTGCAGAACCTCGGCTGCTCTGGCGACGATGGTGTTACGGCAGGCGGCCGCCCTTCCCGTAGCGCGCGTGGAACGCGAAAGCCAAGAATTCCGCACCGGCGCAGACATCGTGCGGGCGGCCCGCACCGCAAGCGCGCGCTGTGGCCAGCGCTGGCCGGATGACTGCGGCGCTCCTGCCGAAGCGGCCGTGACCGATTGACAGAGATCCCACGCATCGCGGAGACGGGCCCGGCAGGAGTGCGAGACCAATTCCCTCTTGACAGGCGACGCGCAACGTCGCGCTCAACTCTTGGTGAGAAAGGACGAACGACATGGCCGTACAAAACTGGATGGACGCACCCGAGATCCATCCGTCCCAGATCCGGGTCGGCGACACCATCGGCACGATCGAGCCCAGTCATCTGCCCTTCAAGGTGAAGATGATCGGCGAGCCGCAGAAGAGTCCCAAGCAGTGGACGTTCTTCGGACAGGACGACCACGGCCGGCAGCACGCGAGCACGTTCGGGGAGAACCAGGTCGTGCGCCGGTACGCCAAGTCCTCGTAGCGGCGGCGCCTAGGGCTGCTCGGCCGTGGAGATGA
>NZ_JBYCLG010000369.1:0-24306 GCF_057473785.1 Mycobacterium sp. TH-M103 | reverse complement strand
CGGCCGCTCACTGGCGCCGGTGCCGTGGATCGACCACGTCTGCGCGGCCCGGCTGCTGGCCCGGCTCGGCGCCGCGGAATCCGACGTCGTCCAGGGCGCCAGGCTCATCGCGCTCGACCCGCAGCACGACAGCGTCACCGGGAGCCGGCTCATTCCCGCCGGGTCGATCGCCGATCAGGTCATCGTCCGCGAAGGCGCCGAGGTGGTGCGACTGGCCTTCGACACCCGCCCGGCGAAGGTGGACAACATCGGCCGGCTGCCGATGGCGTGGGTCGACCCGGCGGGCGCCGACCACCGCACCGTGCTGGCCGGCGGGCCCGACGTGCTCGCGGAATACCAACGGGCACTAGACGAATGGCGGTTGCTGACTGCGGCGGCGCTCGTCGGGCTGGTCGAGGAGGCCCTGACGATCGCGGCGGAGTTCGCCAAGACGCGCTACACGCTGGGCGTGCCGATCTCCACGCTGCAGGGCATCTCGCATCCGCTGGCCAACATCGCGATCAGCGTGCAGGGCGGGCGCAACCTGGCGCGGCGCGCGGCCTGGTTCCTGGACAACGAACCCGACGAGCGCCCGGAGCTCGCCGCCTCGGCGTTCGTGTTCATGGCCGAGGAGGCGGCCAAGGCCGCGACCATGGCGGTGCATGTGCAAGGCGGGCTTGGTGTTTCGGTCGAGGCGGCCGCGACGGCCTATCTGGTGCGTGCCCGCGGCTGGGCACTGGCCGGCGGGGACCCGGGCGCCAGCGCCAAGTACGTCGGCGAGCTGGTTGCCGCCCGGGAAAGCGGAAAGGGCGCCTGAGGTGGATTTCTCACGAGTCACCCTGTCGCCCGACGACCGGGACTTCCTGCAGCAGGCCCGCGACTTCCTGCGTACGCAGGTGACCGAGGAGGTCAGGCGCCGCGACCGCGAGACCGGCGACAACTTCGACGAGGGCGTGCACCTCGCACTCGGCGCCGCGGGCTATCTGGAGCGCGAGTGGAAGCCGGAGGGCGAGGGCGGCTTCAGCCGGGTGCGTCGCCGGATCTGGGAGCTGGAGAAGCGGCGCGCGCACGTGCCCTGGGTGACCTGGGGTACCACCGCGATGGTGGCCCGCTCGGTGGCGCGGTTCGGCTCTGCCGAATTGCAGGACGAGGTGCTGCCCGGCGTCTTCAGCGGTCACGTCCGGCTGTGCCTGGGCTACACCGAACCCGAGGGCGGATCCGACATCGCCACCTGCAAAACCCGCGCGGTGCGTGAGGCGGACGGATCGAGCTGGGTCATCAACGGCTCCAAGATGTTCACCACCGGAGCCCACAACTGCCAGTACGTCTTCCTCATCACCAACACCGACCCCGACGCCACCAAGCACAAGAGCCTGACGATGTTCCTGGTGCCGCTGAACTCCCCGGGCATCGAGATCCAGGGCATCCGCACCGTCGACGGCGACCGCACCAACATCGTCTACTACAGCGACGTGCGCGTCGACGACAAATACCGGCTGGGCGACGTGAACGGCGGCTGGACGGTGTTGCGCGAGCCGCTCAACGTCGAGCACGGGGCGGTCGCGGCCGCCCCCGACGGGCTGCAGGACGTCTCGATCATGATGCATCAGGCCGGTTTCATGGCCGCGGCACTGGACAAGGCCGCTGGCAAAGCGACGCAGCAATATCCGGGCGGGCGCCGGCTCATCGACGACGCGTCGGTGGCATACCGGTTGGGCCGCACCGCCGCCCGGATGGAAGCGGCCCTGAGCGCGCCGAGCATTTTCGGCCGCGTCGCCCTCGCGCAGACGATGCGGGACATCTCACCGGATCTGATGGACATCCTCGGCACGGCCTCGGCGCTGCCGCTGGGCACCGACGGCGCGGCCGACGACGGCGCCTCGGAGTACACCTTCCGGTTCGCGCCGCTGGTCGGGATCTACGGCGGCACCCTGGAGGTGTTCCGCAACATGATCGCCCAGTACGTGCTGGGGCTGGGCAAGCCGGCCTACGTCCCGGCAAAGTAGCGCGAGCAGACGCAGAACCGCACGAATTCGCTTCGCGGACCGCGATTCTGCGTCTGCTCGCGAAACTCAGGTCGTGAGGATCGTGGCCGCGGCGGTGCCGGGAGCGCCGTACAACTGGGTGAATCCGACGCGCGGCTCGCCCGGAACCTGACGGTCGCCCGCTTCGCCGCGAAGTTGACGCACGATCTCGTGGATCTGGCGCAGGCCCGACGCCCCGATCGGCTCACCGTTGGCGATGAGCCCCCCGTCGGTGTTGACGGGCATTGGGCCGCCGATCTCGGTTGCGCCGTCGGCCAGCAGCTTCTCCTGATCGCCATGCGCGCAGAAGCCGCACTCGGCCATGTGGATGATTTCCGCGCCCGCGTCGGTGTCCTGCAACTGGATGACGTCGACGTCGGTGGGGGCCACGCCGGCTTTTTCGAACGCGGCCCGCGCGGCGTACACGGTCGGTGCGAGATCCTCTTCCACCGGCGTGAAGGTGGTGTTGACCTCGTAGGCGCCGTAGCGTCGGGTGCGCACCTCCACCGCACGCAGGTAGACGGGCTTGGCGGTGTAGCGGTGAGCGATGTCCGCGCGGCACATCACCACCGCGGCGGCACCCTCGTCGGGCGCGCAGAACATGTACTGGGTGAGGGGATAATTCAGGATCGGCGAGCCGAGTATGTCATCTTCGGAAATGGGTCTGCGGCGGAACGCATTCGGGTTCAACGAACCGTTGCGGAAGTTCTTGGCCGCCACCCTGGCCAGCGTCTGCCGCGAGATGCCGTGGTCGTGCAGGTAGCGGTTGGCCTTCATCCCGAAGAACTGGGTCGTCAGGTACTGCCCGTTCTCGGCGTACCAGCGCGGCATGCCCACCAGCGCAGGGTCTTCGGTGAACGCGCCACGGGGGTGCTTGTCCAGGCCGATGGCGATGCCGATGTCGTAGTCGCCCAGCCGGATCCCGTCGGCGCAGGCTTTGGCGGCGCTGGCCGCGGTCGCGCACGCGTTGAACACGTTGGTGAACGGGATGCCGGTCAGGCCGACCATGGCGACGATCGCGTCGGGATTGGCCACCGTCCAGCTGCCTCCCGTGGCGGCCTGGATGTCCTTCCAGGCGATGCCAGCATCGGCGACGGCGGCCTGGATGGCGTCGACGGCCATCTCCATCGCCGACTTGCACTCGAAGCGACCGAACGGGTGCAGACCAACCCCGATGATGGCCACGTCATTCATGTTCGTGCACGCCGTCTTTCACGCGATGGCTCCCGACTCCTTGAGCTCGGCGATGCGATCCCAGTCCATGCCGAGTTCCATCAGGACCAATTCGGTGTGCTCGGAGGCCTGCGGCGCCCGCGTCGTTTCGAGCGGCTCGTGGTTGAACTGCACGGGACCGCGCACGACGCGGAAAGGCTTGCCGCCGCCGGCAAGTTCAACCTCACTGATCATGTCGTTGGCAATGGCCTGCTCGTCGTCGACCAGGTCGAGCAGGCTCTGGAATGGGGCCCATTGACCCTTCATGGTCTTCAGGTGTTGCCGCCAATATTCAAAGGGCTTGGCGGCAAATGCTTTCGCGATCAACTCGGCGGCCGCGTCGGCGTTCTGAATCAAGGTCAACACGTCGGAGAAGCGGGGATCGTCGGCCGCCTCGGGAATGCCGAGGTGCTCGAAGGTGTCGCGGATCAGCCCGGTCGGGCTGATGATACACAGGTTGATGGTGCCGCCGTCGGAGGTGGTGTAGTTGCCCATGAACGGATTGACCGACGGCGTGCCGGAACCCGGCATGGGCGTGCGCATGACTTCGCCGGTCTCCATGCCCTGCGTCACACTCGCACCGGCCGCCCACCAGGCGGTGCTCAGCAGCGACACGTCGAGTTCGAGGGCCTCGCCGGTGCGCTCGCGATGCAGCAGCGCGGCCGAGATGCCGCCGGCGATGAACATCCCGCCGATCGAATCGCCGAACGCGGGAATACCTTGCCCCAGTGCGCCGCCCAGCTCCTCGGGCGTCAGCGCGTAGCCGATGCCGCTGCGCGTCCAGAACGCCGTGCCGTCATACCCGCCGACGTCGCGTTCGTCGCCCTTGTCGCCGTACGCCGAGCCACGGGCGTACACGATGTTCGGGTTGACCGCGCGGATGTGCTCGACGTCGAACTTGTGCTTCTGCCGCTGCGTCGGCAGGTAGTTGGTGAGGAACACGTCCGACGTCTTGGCCAGCTCGTAGATCACCTCCCGGCCGCCGGGCGTGGAAACGTCGACCCCGACGCTGCGCTTGCCCCGGTTGGGGTGCTCCATCAGCGGATGCCGCGCCGGATCGACCTGGATGCCGCCCATGTTGACGAAGCCGCGTTGGGTGTCGCCGCGGGCCGGGTGCTCGACCTTGAGGACGTCCGCGCCCCAGTCGGCCAGGATGGCTCCAGCGGCCGGGACGAACGTGAACTGCGCAAGCTCCAAGATCCGGAAGCCGGACATGACCTTCACCATTTCGGGGACCCTACTTCGCGTCGAACGTCACCGGAAGTGCGGTGGGGGAGCGGAACGGCTGGCCGTGGATGTGCGGGTCGTCGTCGGTCTGCAGTCGAAAATTCGTCAGCCGGCTCAGCAGGCATTCCATCGCGACGCGGGTTTCCATGCGTGAGAGGTGCAGACCCAGGCACGTGTGCTCACCGGCGGCGAACGAGATGTGGGGTACGTGGTCGCGGAAGATGTCGAACTCTTCGGAACGTTCCCAGCGCCGCTCGTCGCGATTTGCCGAACCCATGCACACGCCGATGACCGAGCGCGCCGGAATCTCGAGGCCGCCCAACTCGGTGTCCTCGGTGGTGAAGCGCTGCACGGTGGTCAGCGGGGTCTCGAAGCGCAGCCCCTCCTCGATCGCCTGGGGGATCAGTTTGTGGTCGGCCTGCACCGCGGCGAACTGGTCCGGGTGGGTCAGCAGCAGATACAGCAGGTTTCCCGACGACCGGTAGGTGGTTTCCAGCCCCGCGGGCAGCAGCAGGCGAAGGAAGGAGTAGATGGCTTCGTCGCCGAGCTTTTCGCCGTCGATCTCGGCGGCGACCAGATCGCCGATGATGTCCTCGGTGGGTGCGGACCTGCGGCGCTCGATCTGTTCGACGAAGTAGTCCTTGAGTGCCGCCGAGGCCTCGAAGGCGCGTTCGTAGTCGACGTGGTAGCTGATCAACTGCACGGCGCGCTTGCGGAACATCGGCAGGTCTTCGGCCGGCAATCCCAGCAGCTTCGCGATGACGCGCGTCGGGAACTCGAAGGTGTAGTTCTGGACCAGGTCGGCCGTGCCCGCGTCGACGAACTCGTCGATCAGGGCGTTGCAGATCGGCCGCACGATGGCGGGTTCCCACCGGGCCAGGGCCTTGGACTTGAATGCCGCCGACACCAGGTTGCGATGATCGCGATGCTTCTTGCCCTCCATCGCCAGGATTGTCGGTCCCATGAACAGCCCGATCGTCTTGTCGTACGGCTTGGAGCTGAACACCCGGCCGTCCCGGAACACCGTGTTCACCGCTTCGAAGGAGACTGCGGAGTACTCGCTTCTGGGCAGCAGCGACTCGGGCGTTTTGGAGTAGTCCATGACCGTCCCGCGGAAGACGCCGGCCGCCCTGCGGTTCCGGGCGAAGAAGGGATACGGGTCACGCAGGCTGACGGTCTGGTCGCCCGTGCCGGCGGCGGCGTGAACGTTGGTCGTCACGTAGATCTCCAGCATCTTCGGCGGGAAGGGGAAGTCCTCGTGTAAGATCGTACTGTAATTATTACAGTAGGCAATATGACGCCGTGCCGGCCGTCTCCCGGAAGTGCGTAACGAGCTCGCAGGGTGAACAGGGCTCGAGGGGCCGGCGGCGTTCGACTCCGTCCGCCGGCCGTGGGGGACAGGCGCGAAAGGCCCGGGCGGATCGTGCGTTACGCCCACGTTCGGTGCGCGCCGGAGGCCGAGTCGGGCGCCGCGGCTAGCGCGTACCGAGCGGACGGGCCGACGCCACCGGCGTCCCGTCCCTCCGGAGCGCCGATCAGCCGTCCACCGCCTGCTCGCGCGCCCACCGGTAGTCCGCCTTACCCGAGGGGCTGCGCTCGACGGCCGCCCGGAAGACGACCGCCTTGGGGAGCTTGTAGCGGGCCAGCGACGTCGCGGCGTGCGCCACCAGCTCCTCGGCGTCGGCGCGTGCGCCGTCGGCCAGCGCCACGACGGCAACCACCTCCTGGCCCCAGCGTTCGCTGGGCCGGCCGGCGACCACCACGTCGGCCACCGCGGGGTGCGACGCGATCGCCGTCTCCACCTCCTCGGCGAAGATCTTCTCGCCGCCGGAGTTGATCGTCACGGAGTCGCGGCCCAGCAGTTCGATGCTCCCGTCGGCGCGGTGGCGGGCGCGGTCGCCCGGGACCGCGTAGCGGACGCCGTCGATCACCGGGAAGGCCTTGGCGGTCTTGGCCGCATCGCCCTTGTAGCCGAGCGGAACGTAGCCGCGTTGCGCCAGCCAGCCGATGCCCTCGTGGCCGCGCGGCAGGATGGCGGACAGATCCTCGGCCGCCACGAAGGTGTCCGGTCCGGCGTTGAACGTGCCCGTCGAGATCGCTCCCGGCATCGACATGTGGTGCATCTGCGCCCCGGTCTCCGAGGATCCGACCCCGTCGACGACGACGGCATGGGGCAGCGTCTCGATCAGCCGCTCCTTGACGAAGGGGGTCAGCAGGGCGCCGCCGTTGGCGACCACCCCCAGCGACGACACGTCGGCGACACCTTTCTCGACGGCGGTCACCAGTGGGCGCGCCATCGCGTCGCCCACCACCGTCACGACCGCCACCTTCTCGCGCTCGATGGTGCGGACGATGTCCTCGGCGTCCAAATGGTCGACCACCGAAGGGAATACGACGGACTGGCCGGTGCTGATCGCCGTCATCACGCTCCACTGGGCGGCGCCGTGCATCAGCGGCGGCAGGATCATCAACTTGGTGCCCGGACCCGCGGTGGTCCGCGCGACGATCTCCTCGACCGACTGTGCGGGTTCGCCCGTCATGAGGTTGCGCCCGCCGAAGGACGTCATGAAGATGTCGTGCTGGCGCCACAGCACGCCCTTGGGCATGCCGGTCGTGCCGCCGGTGTACAGGACGTACAGGTCGTCGGGCGAGTGCGGCACCGCAGGCGGCTCCGGCGCTACGGAGGCCAGGGCGGCCTCGTAGTCCACCGCCCCGTCCAGCAGGTCGTTGCCGGAGTCGTCGGCGATCTGGATCAGCACGCGCAGCTGCGGAAGGCCGGGCAGGATCTCGGCCACCCGCGGCGCGAACGCCGCGTGGTAGACCAGCGCGCTTGCCCCCGAATCCGCGAGCAGGTATTGCAGCTCGTTCTTGACGTAGCGGAAGTTGACGTTGAACGGGGCGACCCGGGCGGCGAACGTGGCGAGCAGCGCCTCGACGTATTCGTTGCCGTTGTAGGCGTAGATGCCGAGTAGGTCCTGGCCGGCCTCGTGCCCGGCCAGCGCGGAACGTTCGGTGTGGCAGCCCAACCCGCGCGAGTGCAGGTAGGCGGCGAGCCGGTTCGACCGCTCGACCACCTGCGCGTAGCTGTACCGCCGGTCGCCCTGGATCAACAGGTCGCGATCCGGAATTGCCGCCGCGACGGCCGCTACGACGGCGGGTACCGTGAATTCTGTTGCGCTGTCGGTCATCGTGCCTCTCACGGCTGGTGGGGGAGCAGTCGGACCATCAAGCCGTTGGCTTCGGTGAGCAGCGTCCCATCGGCGGCTGTCATAGTAGCGTCAATGAAAACCTTCCTGCCGTCGACGCCGGTGATGCGGCCGTGCGCCGTCAACGGCTCGTCGATCGGGGTGACGCTGCGGTAGTCCACGTGCAGATATCCGGTGCGGGTGGGGGGAATTTCCGCGGTGGAGACCACCATCCCGAACAGCCAGTCGTAGAACAGGGGGATCATGCCGCCGTGCACGGCGTTGTTCCCGCCCACGTGGGCCCGGGTGAAATGCCCGGTCATCGTGACACCGTCGGGTCCGGAGTCCCCGACGTTCCACGGCGGCAGCAGGGGATGGCCCAACCCGGGCAACTCGACGACCCGCCCGGCCGGTGCCCGGCCTTCCGGCACCTGGTGGCCATCCAGCAGTGCGCAGGCCCGCTCGACATGCTCAGCCAGGGCGGCCCACGTGGCGGGGTCCGGGTCGGTGCAGACCGTGAGGTCCTGCAGGCGGCGCATCGCGGCGACGAACCGGCCCAGATCGGGCGGCGCGTCGTCGGCGGGCGTAATCTCCGGGAATCCGCCCCGGGCGTGAGAATCCGTGTCGGTCATGGCCGTGTCCACGCCCGCAGCAGGTCGTCGGTGGTGGTGATCGTCGCCAGCAGCGACAGCGTGTTGGCGATGACCGCGTCGCCGTACTTGGCGGGTATGCCGGCCACGGCGTCCCGCGGCACAACGACGCGGTAGGCCGCGTTGACGGCGTCCATCACGACGTTGGGGATCGCGATGTTGAGCGAGACGCCGACCACGACGATCGTCGACACCCCGAGGTTGCGCAGCACCGCGTCCAGGTCGGTGCCGCCCATCGGCCCGACGCCGTGCCACCGGCTCAGCACCAGATCCGTTGGTTCGGGCCCCAATTCGGGCAGCAAGGCCGCCCCGGGGGAGCCGGGAGTGATGTCGACTTCCTCGTGACCGGCACCGCGACCGATCGCGAAGATCTTGGCGTTGTGGTTGGACCCGAGCCCGTCGGGTCGCCGCTGCACCAGGCAGTGCACGACGTGCACCCCGGCCGCTCGCGCGGCCGGCAGCAGCCGCACGATGTTGGGCAGGGCAACCCGGCGCGCCTCCTCGGCGAGCAGCGCCAGGCCGGCGTCCGGGCCGACGACCGCGCCCTGGCATTCCTGGGTCACGATCGCGGTGTGCTGCGGCGCCGCCAGTTCTCGCAGCGCGGTCATGCGGGCACTTCGTAGAACTGGGTGGCCCATTTACGCAGCGCCATATAGCCTTTCGCGTCCACCTTGGACAGTGGCGGATTTTCCACGTACCTCTGGTAGCGCCAGATCTGCAGATCGTCGAAGACCGTGGACAGGAACTGCTCCTCGATCAGTTCGCGTAACCTGCCCTCCGGCACGTCGGCGGTGTCGCCGGGGATCCGCGGCCACCAGATCGAGTAGAACAGGTCCGAACACCCGTCGTCGACCGGTGTGCAGGTGAAGATCAGCCGATGGTTCTGCGCGCCCTCGAACACGCTGATCGCCCCGCCGAGCCCGAACAGGTGGCTGTGGAACCGCAGCGCGAGGTCCTCGGGGTCGTCGCTGCGCGCGTCCGGCCACCCGGCGACGAAATGCCATTCGTGGTCGACGATCCGCCAGTCCAGCACCCGCGGCGTCACCGTGGCGTGGTGCACGTATTCGAAATGGGCGCTATCGGGGGCGTTCTCCGCCACGATCTGCGGATGTACCGGTTCCCGCTCGGTGCGCCGCGAGAACTCCGGATAGGCCCGGTAATAGGCCGCCGGATCGGTCTCGAACTGCGGGAACTTCCGGAAGATGTCGGGCATCTCCCACTGCGGTTCCTTGCCGTCGGGCTGGTGCCAGACGAAGACGCAGTCGTACTGCTCCCGCACGGGGTACACCCGCAGCCGCAGCGCGCGGTTGGGCCGGTCCGGCTGGTGGGGGATGTGGCGGTTGGTGCCGTCCGGGCCCCAGCGCCAGCCGTGGAAGGGGCACTGGACGCAGTCGCCGACCACCGTGCCGCCGTGCCCGAGGTGCGCGCCCAGGTGTTTGCAGTGCGCTTCCAGGACGTGCAACTCGCCGGTCTGGTCGCGGTAGGCGACCAGGTCCTCGCCGAAGTAGTGCAGCGGCCGGACCTCGCCGACGGGGAACTCGGGGGACCAACCGACCATGAACCACCCGGTGACCTTCCAGGTGAAGGGGACTTCCACGCCGGGGCCTCCCGCGGTCGTTGCTACTAAATTCATTACAGTATAGATTTCAGCAGTCCGGCCCCGTGCACGGCAAGGAGCGAAATGTCGCAAGCGGCTGATCGGCACTTCGAAGCCCTCGTGATCGGTGCGGGGTTTTCCGGGCTATACATGCTGCATCGGCTGCGCGAGCTCGGTGTCTGCACGCGGGTGCTGGAGAGGGCCGAAAACGTCGGTGGCACCTGGCTGTTCAACCGTTACCCCGGGGCGCGGTGCGACATCGAGAGCATCGAGTATTCCTACAGCTTCTCCGAAGAGATTCAGCAGGACTGGGTCTGGACGGAGTCGATGCCGGCCCAGCCCGAGATCGAGGCCTACCTGAACTTCGTCGCCGACCGGCTCGATCTGCGCCGCGACATCCAGTTTCGCACCGAGGTCGTCGCGATGGCGTTCGACGAGGGCGCCGGCGTCTGGACGGTGCGGACCGCGGCCGGCGAGACCTTCCGGGCCCTGTACGTCATCGCCGCCACGGGCATCCTGTCGGTGCCGCTGGAACCGGACATCCCGGGAACGACCGCCTTCGCCGAGACCTCCCTGTTCACCAGCCGCTGGCCCCGGGAGGGCTGCGCTCTGGCCGGGAAACGGGTCGGCGTCATCGGGACCGGGTCGACCGGCGTGCAGCTCATCCCCGTGGTCGCGCAGGAAGCCGCGCGGCTCTTCGTCTTCCAGCGCTCGCCGGCCTACACTCTGCCGTGGCGGGTGCGCCGATTCGAGCCCGGTGAGCTGGACGAGCTGAAGGCCCGCTACGACGAAATCCGGGCGGCCCAGCGCGCGCACCCGATCGGCGCTGCACGGCTGAGCGCGTTCTCGGTGCTGCTCGACATGCTCGGCAGGCCGCCGCTGAAATCGGCCCCGCGCGACGAGCAGCTGCGCGCCGTCGAGGAGGGCGGCGTCATGGGGGCGCTGAACTGGGGCGACGTGTTCTTCGACATCGACGCCAACCGGATGGCCGCCAAGCTGTACGGCGAGGCGGTGGCCCGGATCGTCGAGGACCCCGACACCGCCGCCGCGCTGGTGCCCGACCACCCGTTCGCCTGCAAGCGCCCGATCATCGACTACGGCTACTACGAGACGTTCAACCGCGACAACGTCACCCTGGTCGACCTGCGCAGAGAGCCGATCCGCGAGGTGACGGCGAGCGGCATCCGCACCGAGCGCGACGAGTACGCGCTGGACGCCATCGTCTACGCCACCGGCTTCGACGCGATGACGGGCGCGCTCAGCCGCATCGACGTGCGGGGCCGCGACGGGATGTCGCTCGCCGGCTTCTGGGCCGGGGAGGGACCATTGTGCTACCTCGGGTTGGCGGTCGCCGGCTTTCCCAACCTGTTCATGGTGCAGGGCCCGGGCAGTCCGAGTGCGACCACGAACTTCGTCGCCGCGATGGAACAGCACGTGGAGTGGATCGGTGACTGCATCGCGTACCTGCGTGCCAACGGGATCCGCACCATCGAGGCGCTGGCGTCCGCCCAGCGGGGATGGATCGAGCACGCCACCGCGCTGGTGGCCCCGACCGTGCTGGTCCACCCGAGCTGCAACTCCTGGTACAACGGCGGCAACGTGCCCGGCAAGAAGCGGATGTACATGGGCTACACCGGCGGAATCCCCGAATACCGGCGGCGCTGCGACGAGATCGCCGCGGCCGGGTACACCGGGTTCGAGCTGGCTTAGCTGGTTTAGGGTGAGCGTCATGTCCTGGGTGAGCAGGGTTCCCGACGTCGCGCGTGAGTTGGCGATGGTGCTGCCGCGGACGGTGACGGGCCTGCACGAATCGACCGGGTGGAACCCGGTGTCGCCGCGCGGTGTTCGCCAGTTCGGCGAGGTCATGCTGGACGAGTTTGCGCTGAGCGCTTTTTCACTGCTGGGCGGCACCCCGGTGGCCATGCGGCCGCTGACCGCGTGCACCGCCGCGGCCGCGGAACTGTCCGCGCTCGGCATCGACGGCGCGCACGCCGACCCGAAACCCTTGCGGCCGAACTCGACACAGCGACGCAGGGTGGCGGGCCTGGCGTTCGAGCGGATCACTTTCGAGCACGATCCGGCGCTGCCGGCGGCGCTGGAGGCCGACGGCCTGGGCGGCCCGGCCGCAGCGGTCGTGCACGTGTGCCGGCACCGCGACGGCCCGAGGCCATGGCTCGTCTGGGTGCACGGCGCCGGTCAGGGCGGCACCGAAGACCTGTTGCTGACCCGCGTCGGCCGCATCCATCGCGAGCTCGGGTTCAACGTCGCCCTGCCGGTGCAGCCCGGCCACGGGTGCCGGCGCCGCGAGTGGCCGTCGTACCCGGACATGGATCCGCTGGGCAATGTCGCGGGCATGATGCGGGCCGTGTCGGAGGTGCGCGCCGTCGTGCGATGGGCGCAGCCGCAGGCCACTGCCGTTGTCGTAGCGGGGATTTCGATGGGCAGCCCGGTGGCGGCGCTGGTCTCCCACCTCGAGCGGGAGGTCGACGCGGTCGCGCTGTACACCCCGATCCTCGGCCTGAACGCGATGATCGCCCGTCACCTGGGGCGCTGGGGGGCCTCCCGCGGCGGATTCCGCGAACTGCTGGGTTCGCCCGAGGTGGCGCAGCTGACCTCGGTGATCGACCCGCTCAGGACCGAGCCGGCGCCCCCGCCGCATCGCCGGCTCATCGTCGGGGCCTGGCACGACCGGATGGCAATGCGCGAGCCCGCCACCGCTCTGCAGCAGCGCTGGGGCGGGAAGTTGCACTGGTACGACGGCAGCCACGTCGGCCACGTCTTCTCGCGGCGGGTGCAGCGGGTCACCGAGGGATTCCTGCGCGAAGTGGCCGGCGAATCGGTATCCGGGTGATGACGTCGCCGCGCACGGCCCGCGAAGTGGTCGAACTCTACAACCTCGTGGTCTGGAACGAACGCGACCTCGAATTGGCCGGGGAGCTGTTGGGCGAGAACGTCGTTCGCCACGAGGTCGGCCGGACGCACACGCTGACCCACGCCCAGGCGGTCCAGCGCGTCGCGGACATGTGGGCATCGGTCGATTCGTTGCGCTTCGACCTGAACCTCGTCGTCGACGACGGTCGGCATGTCGCGATCCTGTACGACACGGCCATCACCACCAAAGACGGCACGGAAACCACCATCGCGAGCATCGAGGTGTTCCGCGTCGTCGACGGCAGGATCACCGAGGTCTGGAACTGCGGCTACCAGCAAGGGGTTTGGACATGAGCACCGATCGCACGCTCGACGAATTGGGCTACTACCTGCTGGCCGGGGCCGGTGGTGAGGGGCCGGCCACTCTGATGGACGAGGCGCGCCGCGGCGAGGAGCTGGGCCTCGGGACCGCGTTCATCTCCGAGCGCTGGAACGTCAAGGAGGCGTCTTCGCTCGTAGGGGCCGCGTGCGCGGTGACTGGCCGCATGCAGATCGCCACCGCGGCAACCAATCACAACACCCGCCATCCGTTGATCATCGGGTCGTGGGCGACCACGATGCACCGGCTCTCCGGGGGCCGGTTCACCCTGGGCATCGGCCGGGGCATCGCGGCGATCTACGGGGCGTTCGGCATCCCGGCGGTCACGACCGCGCAGATGGAGGACTTCGCCCACGTCATGCGCCGGCTGTGGCACGGCGAGCTGATCGTCAACCACGACGGCCCGCTGGGCAACTACCCGATCCTGTTCCTCGACCCGGACTTCAACGAGGACATCCGCCTGGCGCTGGTCGCCTTCGGGCCCAACACGCTCGCGCTGGGCGGCCGCGCGTTCGACGACGTCATCCTGCACACCTACTTCACCCCGGAGACGTTGCAGCGGTGCGTCAAGACCGTCAAGACCGCCGCGGAGCGGGCGGGCCGCGACCCCGATGCCGTGCGGGTCTGGTCGTGCTTCGCCACGGTCGGCGACCACCTGCCCGAACCGTTGCGACTGAAGAAGACCGTCGCGCGGCTGGCCACCTACCTGCAGGGCTACGGTGATCTGCTGGTGCGGACCAACGACTGGGATCCCGCTGTGCTGCAACGGTTCCGGGAGGACCCGGTGGTGGCTTCGATCGCCGGCGGGATCGACCACAAGGCCACCGCCGAGCAGATCGAGCACATCGCGACACTGGTCCCCGACGAATGGCTGGAACCGTCGGCGACCGGCTCGGCCGCCCAGTGCGTGCAGCGCATCCGCGCCGAATTCGACTACGGCGCCGACGCGGTGATCCTGCACGGCGCCACCCCCGACGAGCTGCAGCCCGTCGTCACGGAGTACCGCGCGGCCACCGAATAGGCGCGAGCGTGCGCAGTTGTTCCCCCGTAACGGCGTGTCGCCGTACAAACACGCACGCTCGCGGTCGGTGCGCTCAGGGCAGGATGGCGGTGCGCGACACCGGTTCGGCGGCGGCCTGCCGGCTCGAGATGCCGCGCTGCAGGGCGGCGAGCAGGGCGTCGCGGGTCTCGCGGGGGTCGATGAGCTCGTCGAATCCCATGTGTTCGGCCGACCGGTAGGACGCCTGCAGTTCGGCGTCGCGCAGCTGCGCCGTCAGGTCCTCCCCGGCGTGCGAGGCCCTGCTCAGCGCCGCCGCGCTCATCGCGCCCATGGTCGCGCCGGGGTAGGCGAAGGTCGCCGACTGGTGGTCGAAGCCCAGCAGCGACATCACCATCGAGCCGAAGCCGTAGGCCTTGCGCAGCGTCAGGTGCAGCTTGACCGTGGTGGCCGCGGTCTGGGCGGCGAACATCCGCCCGCCGGCGCGCAGCACGCCGCTGCGCTCCGACCGGCTGCCGGGCAGCATCCCCGGGTTGTCGGCGAGGAACACGATCGGCAGGTGGAACGAATCGGCGACCATGATGAAGTGGGCCGCCTTGTCCGCGGCGTCGGCGTCGATGGAACCGGCCAGCACCTGCGGCTGGTTGGCCACCACCGCGACCGGGTGGCCGCCGAGGTGGGCCAGCGCGCAGATGACCGCCCTGCCGAACTGGGGCTGCACCTCGAACCAGTCCGGTGAGTCGAATACCACGTCGAGGACCGCGCGCATGTCGTAGACGCGGCGGTTGTCGCGGGAGACGATGTCGAGCAACTCCGGGGTTTGCCGCGGGCCGCCGGTCTCGGACGGGGGCAGCGCCGCCGGGTAGGACCATGCGCTCGGCGGGAAGTACGACAGGTAGCGGCGGATGTCGTCGAGCACGTCTTCGTCGGCCTCAGCGACGTTGTGGATCACCCCGCTCGGCAGGGCGACGTCCGGCCCGCCGAGATCCTCTTTCGAAATGTCTTCGCCGGTGGACTCTTTGACCACGGGTGGCCCGGCGGTGAAGATCGCGCCCTGCCGGCTCATGATCCGGAAGTCGCACACCGGCGCCACCAGGGCGCCGTGGCCGGCCGAGGGGCCGAGCACCGCGGCGACGGTCGGGACGCGCCCCGAGCACTGCGCCTGGGCGAGCAGGTCGGTCGGGGTGCGCCCGTAGTGCCCGCCGGTGGGGCGAAAGCCGGCGCCCTCGAGCAGCATGACGAGCGGGACCTTGTCGCGCAGCGCCAGCTCGGCGATGCGGTAGCGCTTGGAGTTGCCGCCCGGTCCGATGGTGCCAGCCATGCTGGTGAAGTCCTCGGCGCCCAGCATCACCGGCGAGCCGTTGATCGATCCAGAGCCGACGACGATGCCGTCGGCGGCGATCTCGCCGCCGACCAGGGTGCCGAATTCGCGGAAGGTCCCGGGATCGAGCAGCCGCTCGATCCGGGCGCGCGCGTCGAGCTTGCCCTTGCCGCGGTGCTTGTCGAGCCGCTCCGGCCCGCCCATGGCCCACGCGTGCCGACGGCGACGATCGAGGTCCTCGAGCGTCTCCTCCCAATCCCGGGCTTTTGTCATGCCTATGTCCTACCTCACGGGAGATTCGTGCGCAGCCAGACCAGCAGGGTCACATACTGGATTGCTTACTGTAAAGTCACCGGCATGGCCAGCAGCCCCCGCCTCAAGATCGACGGGGGCATCCCCAATCGCCTCGATCAGGCCGCCGCTGCGGCCGGTGACCTCGAGCGCCAGGGGTATGACGGCGGCTGGACCGCCGAAACCAGCCACGACCCGTTCCTGCCGCTGTTGCTGGCCGCCGAGCACACCTCGCAGATCGAACTGGGCACCAACATCGCGGTCGCCTTCGCGCGCAACCCGATGATCGTCGCCAACACCGGCTGGGACCTGCAGGCGTACGCGAAAGGGCGCTTCCTGCTCGGCCTGGGCACCCAGATCCGGCCGCACATCGAGAAGCGGTTCAGCATGCCGTGGAGCCATCCCGCGCCCCGGATGCGCGAGTTCGTCTCGGCGCTGCAGGCGATCTGGGCCGCGTGGCGCGACGGCACCAAGCTGTCGTTCGAGGGCGACTTCTACACCCACAAGATCATGACCCCGATGTTCACCCCGGAGCCGCAACCCCACCCCGCGCCCAAGGTCTTCCTCGCCGCCGTCGGCACCGCGATGACCGAGGTGTGCGGCGAGGTCGCCGACGGCCACCTCGGTCACCCGATGGTGTCGAAGCGCTACCTCGACGAGGTGACCCTGCCCGCGCTGGAACGCGGCATGCGGCGCCGCGGCCGCGCCCGCGACGACTTCCAGGTGTGCGCCGAGGTGATGGTGGCGACCGGTGCGGACGACGCCGAACTGGCGGCCGCCGCTGCCGCCGTGCGCAAGCAGATCGCGTTCTACGGATCGACACCGGCCTACCGCACGGTTCTGGAGTTGCACGGCTGGGGCGATCTGCACACCGAGCTGCACCGGTTGTCGCTGGCCGGGGAGTGGGACGCCATGGCAGCGCTGATCGACGACGAGATGCTCGCGACGTTCGCCGTCGTCGGCGGGGCGGACACGGTCGGGACCGCGCTCCGGCGTCGCTGCGACGGTGCGGTCGACCGGGTCCTGCCGATCTTCCCTACCGTCTCAACGACCCGTGTTGCCGCCATATTGAAGGAGTTTCGCCAATGAGCACCACACTGGACGAGGCCGGCGGCCTCCTGGCGGACCCGTTGGCCTACACCGACGAGCCGAGGCTGCACGCGGCGCTGACCCACCTGCGGGCCAACGCACCGGTGTCGTGGGTCGAGGTGCCCGGCTATCGGCCGTTCTGGGCGATCACCAAACACGCCGACATCATGGACATCGAACGCGACAACGCGCTGTTCACCAATTGGCCACGCCCCGTGCTGACCACCGCGGAGGGCGACGAGATGCAGGCGGCCGCCGGCGTCCGCACGCTGATCCACATGGACGACCCACAGCACCGGGTGGTGCGCGCGATCGGGTCGGACTGGTTCCGCCCGAAGGCCATGCGGGCGCTGAAGGTTCGGGTCGAGGAATTGGCCAAGGTCTACGTCGACAAGATGGTGGCCGCCGGCCCCGAGTGTGACTTCGTCCAGGAAGTCGCGGTGAACTACCCGCTGTACGTGATCATGTCGCTACTGGGTCTGCCCGAGGACGACTTCCCGCGCATGCTCAAGCTCACCCAGGAACTGTTCGGCAGCGAGGACACCGAGTTCAAACGGGGCGCGACGAACGAAGACCAGCTTCCGGCGCTGCTGGACATGTTCGGCTACTTCAATGCGGTCACCGCGACGCGCCGCGAGCATCCGACCGACGACCTCGCGTCGGCGATCGCCAACGCCCGCGTCGACGGGGAACCGTTGTCGGACATCGACACCGTGTCGTATTACCTCATCGTCGCCACCGCGGGCCACGACACCACCAGTGCGACCATCTCCGGTGGCATGCAGGCGCTCATCGAAAACCCCGACCAGCTGCAACGGCTGCGCGACAATCGTGAGCTGCTGCCGCTGGCCACCGAGGAGATGATCCGCTGGGTCACCCCGGTCAAGGAATTCATGCGCACCGCCGCCGCGGACACCGTCGTGCGCGGGGTTCCCATCGCCGCGGGCGACTCCGTGCTGTTGTCGTATGTGTCGGGCAACCGCGACGAGGACGTCTTCGACGACCCGTTCCGCTTCGACGTCGGCCGCGACCCCAACAAACACCTGGCGTTCGGCTACGGGGTGCATTTCTGCATGGGTGCGGCCCTGGCCCGCATGGAGGTCAGCAGCTTCTTCTCCGAGCTGCTGCCCAGGCTCGAAAGCATTGAGCTGAACGGCGATCCGGAACTCGTGGCCACCACCTTCGTCGGTGGCCTCAAGCACCTACCGGTCCGCTACTCCCTGACGTGAACCGCCGGACGATCGTGATCACCGGCGCCAGCGACGGCATCGGCGCCGCGGCGGCCCGTCGTCTGCGTCGCAGCGGACACAACGTCGTGCTGGTAGGGCGTTCGGAGGCCAAGACCGCCGCCGTGGCCGCCGAACTGGACGCCGCATATTTCGTCGCCGATTTCGCCGATCTGTCGCAGGTGCGGGCGCTGGCCGACAAGCTTCGTTCCGAATACCCGCGCATCGACGTGTTGGGCAACAACGCCGGCGGCATGTTCAGCCGCATGCAGCGCACGGCCGACGGCCACGAGATCACCTTCCAGGTCAACTATCTGGCGCCGTTCCTGCTGACCACGCAGTTGCTCGACGTGCTCATCGGTTCGCGGGCCACGGTCGTCAACACGACGAGCTCGTCACAGAAACTGCTCCACCGCGTCACCCTCGACGACTTCGAAACAACGGACCGCCGCCGGCCCGGCACCGCGTACGCGCTGGCCAAGCTCGCGAACATCCTGTTCACCAGGGAATTGCATCGGCGCTACCACGCCGGGGGTCTTTCGGCCGCGGTGGTGCACCCCGGCTTCGTCAACACCAATATCGGCCACGCGTCGGGATCACGCTTCCTGGTGTGGATGCAGCGCACGCCGGTAAGCCGCCTCATCGCGACCGCGGACCGGGGCGCCGATCAGCTGGTCTGGCTGGCGTCGA
Organism: Mycobacterium sp. TH-M103; assembly: GCF_057473785.1. Classification (NCBI taxonomy): domain Bacteria; kingdom Bacillati; phylum Actinomycetota; class Actinomycetes; order Mycobacteriales; family Mycobacteriaceae; genus Mycobacterium; species Mycobacterium sp. TH-M103. The sequence goes on along the minus strand of NZ_JBYCLG010000369.1, from coordinate 5,568 downwards.
GCACACCCGGTGTCGACTGGACTCCCGGCGAGTACTACGCGAAGGGCAAAGTGGCCAGGGCCAATCGCGCTGCCGACGACCCCGTCCTGGCGCGCGAGTTGTGGGATCGCGCGCTGGCCGCGGTCGGCTAGAAGTGCCCATCGGCGCCACCCATGGGGACCAATGACCCTAGGATGCGCCACGGCGGTGCCTAGGGTTGAGGCCAGCTCGTCCCGCAGCACGATTCGAAAGAGGCGCCGCCATGCCATACGACAGCCGCCCGATTGCCGCCAACCGGCCCATGGTCACCGTGGCGATCGACGAGCACGCCGGCCGCACCCTCGCGAAGGCTCAATTGCGCTGGGGGAGTTCGTATATCTTCGGGCGCGGGGTCGCCTATCGCCACCCGTCGGACTGTTTGGCCCGCGAAGCCGGCCAGGAGCTCGCCACCGCGCGTGCGCTCTCGGATCTGGCGGATCAGGTCAGCGCGTTCAGCCGGATCATGAACTGACCAGCACGGAGTACTAGACTGCGAACTCGTGTTGGGAGTTCACCACTCGGCGATCTGCACCGCCGACGTCGAACGCTCGTTGCGATTCTGGCGCGACGGCCTCGGCCTGACTCCACTACTCGACCACGAGTTCACCGGTGATTGGCCGGCATTGTTCGGCACGAGCAGCGACCGGTTGCGGTCGATCTTTTTGGGCGACCCGCAGACACCGGACGCCGGCATCGTCGAACTCGTCGAGTTCGACGGGGCCGACGAGGCGCTGCCGTCGTCGCCGGCGCCCCGGCACGGATTCTTTCTGCTCTCCCTGCAGCGTGACGTCGACGAGACACTCTCCGCGCTGGCCGAATTGGGTTTCACCGACGGTGTTCGCCGGATCGACGTGGCGGCTCCGGCCGGAAAGACCGTCGCGATGGCCGTTGTCACCGCGCCCGACGGCGTGCTGGTCGAGTTGATCGGTGCTGCGCGATGACGGCCCCGACAGCCCTCGTCACCGGCGGTGCATCCGGCATCGGGCGCGAGGTCGCCGGACTGCTGCGCGAGGCCGGCCACGACGTCGTGGTCTGGGACCTGTCCGGCGCCGACATCGTCTGTGACGTCAGCGATCCCGACGCGGTGTCGACGGCGATGGAACAAACCTTGTCCGAGCGCGGGACGCCGACCCGGGTGGTGACCTGCGCGGGAATCGGCGCCTCGGGCATGCTGCTGGACCAGTCACCCGCGGAATGGCAACGGGTGCTGGCGGTGAACCTCACCGGCACCTGGCTGACCATTCGCGCCGCGGCGCAGGCCATGGTCGATGCGGGGGCGGGCGGGTCGATCGTCGCCGTCTCCAGCATCAGCGGCACCCTCGCCGACCGGGACATGGGCGCCTACTGCGTGTCCAAAGCGGGCGTGGACATGCTGGTCAAGGTCGCCGCCGTGGAGTGGGGCGGCCACGGCATCCGAGTCAACGCGGTCGGGCCGGGCGTCACGAGGACGCCGATGCTGGCGAAACCCGAACAGCTTCCCGGCTGGGTGGAGGCGCTGGCCGAGCGCACGGTGCTGGGCGGTGTGGGGGAGGCGACCGACGTGGCGGGTGCCATCGTGGGGGTCCTCGGACTGCCCTGGGTGACGGGCCAGATCGTGCACGCGGACGGCGGCCTGGCGTTGCACAGCCCGATCGACGCGTACGGCCAGCTGCAGAAGGCGATCCGCAAAGGCCCTAGCTGATTCCGAAATCGATGATGCCGCAGATGATTTCGCCGTTGAGTAAGTCCGCGTAGGCGTCGTTGACGTCGTCGAGGCGATAGCGCCGGGTGATCATCTCGTCGAGCTGCAGTTGCCCCGTCTGGTAGAGCCTGGCCAGCCGGGCGATATCCGCCTTCGGGTTGCACGACCCGAAGACGGTGCCCGCCAGCGACTTGTTCATCAGGATGAAGTCCTGCAGATCGATCTTGACCGACCGGGTCAGCTGCGAGGTCATTCCGGTCAGCACACACGTGCCGCCCTTTCGGGTGAGCTGCAACGCGTCGCGGACATCGGCGGCGGTGATCAGCGACGGCGAGACCACGACAGCGTCGGCCATCACCCCGTAGGTCAGGCCGCGCACCAGGTCCAGCGCCTCGTCCACCGCGGCCACACTGTGCGTGGCGCCGAACCGCAAGGCGGGCTGCCGTTTGAACTCGACCGGATCGACGGCGACGATCTGCGCGGCGCCCCCGATCCGAGCGCCCTGGATCGCGCCCGTGCCGATCCCACCGGCGCCGACGATCACGACGGTGTCGCCGGCGCGCATGTTGGAGCGGTTCGCGACCGAACCGTAGCTTGGACAGATGCCCGAGATCGCCGCCGTCGCCGGTGTGGTGCCGGAACGTGCCGTCGGTGGGCATGCCCGGGGTCAGGGTGCCGATGCCCGCGTCGCAGATGTACTCCATCCCGCTCGCGCACCAGCGGCACTGCCCGCAGACGGCGACGAACGACATCACCACATGGTCGCCGACCGCGAAATCGGTTACTCCCGAACCGATGTCGCGCACGATGCCCGAACCCTCGTGTCCGCCGATCGTCGGGAACATGGTCGGCAGGCCCAGCGACCGCAGCACCTCGTTGGGTGCCGACATGTCGCCCTTGAGGATGTGGTCGTCGGAGTGGCACAGGCCGGCGGCCATCTCGACGAGGACCTCGCCGGCGCGCGGCGGGTCCAGCTCGAACTCCTCGACGGACCAGGGGCCGCCGACGTCGTGCAGGACCGCTCCTCGAGTTTTCAAGCGGCTTCTCAAGCGGCCGGGGCGAGCGCCAGGTCCGTCACCCGGTCGAACAGGCTGTTCAGCATGACCCTCGTCTCCAGCCGGGCCAGGTGCATGCCGAGGCACATGTGGATGCCGCCGGCGAACGCGATGTGGGATTGGCGCAGCCGGTGAATGTCGAATACCCCGGTGTCGGTCCAGCGGCGCTCGTCACGGTTGGCCGAGCCCATGCACAGGTCGATCTGCGCCCCGGCGGGGATCGTCTTGCCGCCGAGTTCGATCGCCTCGGTGGTGGTCCGCATGACCATGGTCGGCGGGGTTTCGAACCGCAGGCCCTCTTCGATCGCCGCCGCAATCAACGACCGGTCGCGGCAGACCGCCGCCAGCTGCTCGGGATGGGTCAGCAACAGTTACAGCAGGTTTCCCGACGACCGGTAGGTGGTCTCCAGGCCGGCCGGCAGCAGCAGGCGCAGGAACGCGATGATCGCCTCGTCGGTCAGCTTCTCGCCGTCGATCTCGGCGGCGACGAGGTCGCCGATGATGTCGTCGGTGAGTTGGTGGCGCCGCTGCTCGACCCGCTCGAGGAAGTAACCCTGCAACTCCGCCGCCGCGTTCAGCCCGGCGACGATGTCGGTCGGGATCGAGATGAGCTCCAGCGATAACCGCCGGAAAAGGTCGAGGTCCTCGGGCGGCAGGCCCAGCAGCCTGGCGATGATCCGGGTCGGGAACTCGAAGGTGAGCGCCTGCACCAGGTCAGCCTCGCCGTCCGCCTCGATCTCGTCGACCAGCCGGTCGCAGACCGGCCCGATCACCGACGGCTCCCAGCGCTGCAGCGCGGTGGCGCGGAAGGCCTTGGCCACCAGGTTGCGGTGGTCGTGGTGTTCCTTGCCGGCCATCGCGAGGATGGTATGGCCCATCACCAGCCCGATCGTCTTGTCGTAGCCGGCCGAGATGAAGACCCGGTCGTGGCGGAAGGCCTGGGACGCATGCCTTCCTCAGTACCGAACTACACATCGTCGCAGCGACGTTCAGCGGCTTCGACTCGGTGGTCCCGGACTGGGTCGTATCCCGGGAGTACCGGGCGTTGCACGCGCAGGCACTGCGCCGCGTGTTCCGATGTAACAGGCGGAGACTTACACCGGGGTGAACTTGGTGATCAGCCACTTGCCGTTGATCCGGCTCATGCGCACGAGCGCGCTCCTGAGCGCCAGCGACGGTTGCGGGTTGTCCTTGATCTTGGTGGTCTGATCGACGAAGACCAGGACGACGGCCGAATACGGCTGCAGCTCGGTCACCGCGGCCCCGGTCACATGGGCCGTGGTTTTCAGCGACTTCTGTTTGGCCGCCGGAGTTACGACCTGCTTGGTGAAATCGTTGTAGTAGGACAGGAAGTCCCCGCCCAGGTACGACCTTGCGGTGGCGAAGTCCTGGTCCAGGGTGTCCGACGAGTAGGACAGCAATGCGACGGTCCCGTCGGAGGCGATTCCTGCCACGGCGCGGGCGACGCCGGGATCGGTCTGCTGGTCGGGCCGGAACTGCTTGAAGTAGAGCCATGTCGCCACGCCGCCCGAGATCAGCAGCAGCACGATCAGGACCACGGAGAGGGCCTTCGAGTTGAGCACCGCCCGCGTCCGGACCAGACGTGGGCGTTTCGGCCGGGACGCGGAGTCGACCGCTTTCTCTTCCTCCGCGAACGGCTCACTCGCCTGATCGTCGAAGTCCGTTTCGGGCGAGTCGATCTCGGCATCGGCGGCGACGTCGTGCAGATGGTCGGTCACGGTACGTACTCAACTTTCGACATCTTGTACTGTCCGCCGACATCGGCAATGGTCACCCTGAGCCGCCACATTCGCGGTGGTTGGTCCTTTCCTGGTGGGGAATTGGTGACCCGCGAGGTCGCCGACACCAGCACCACCGCCGAATCCCCCTTCATGGACTCGACGGCGGCGCCGTTGATGGTTCCTTCGGTGACGGCCTTCGACTGTTCGACCACCGCGATGAAGTCTTTCGCCCGATTCTTGAAATCGTCTTTGAATTCGCCCGTGGCGCTGTCGATCACGCGTTGGACGTCCTCCTGGGCCTTCGTGTAGTCAAGCGAGATCATGTTCGTCACGCCCTGCTTGGCCCCGGCGACGTAGGCGGCCTGGCGTTGCTGGTAGCGGACGGCGTCCCGATGGTGGAACACCGCGTACATGCTGAACGCGGCGAAGCCGATGATGAGCAGGACCGCGGCGACTTTGGAAGCCGCGGTCGGCGAGGGCAACCGGCGTCGCCATGCCTCCGAGCGGTTCGCCGGTTCCGGGGGCGACTCGGCGTGGTCCTCGTCGACGGCCGCCTCGTACGCCCGCTCGTAGGCCTCGCCATACTCTTCGTCGTACTCTTCGTCGTACTCCCCGTCGTAGTCTTCTTCGTCCGTCTCGTCGTAATCGTCGTAGTAATCCGCGTCGGCGGCCGCGGCGGCCGCATCCCCGTAGTCCTCGGCGGCCTCGGCCAGCGCCATCGCCTCGCGCCGCAACCGGGCGGCGCGGGCACGCGCGCGGGCGGCGGCGGCCAGCGCCTCGGCTTCGGCGGCTTCGGCTTCGGCCTCTTCGGCCAGGGCCATCGCCTCGGCCCTCGACGTGGCCTCCGCCACGTCCTCCGGCATGGCCCCCGGCCCGGCGGAAGCCTCGAACGGTTCGTCCGCCTCAGTCATCGCGCCTGCCGCTCGTCACCATCATTATCGACTGAACTCCGGTATCTCTTACTGTATTGTCCACTGCTAACATCGAGTCGCCAGCGAACTCCGACGAGGATCGAATAGCGGATGACCACCGTCCACCCAACATTTCTCCGCTGCATCGTATGCCGCGGCGA
>NZ_JBYCLG010000368.1:0-7133 GCF_057473785.1 Mycobacterium sp. TH-M103 | reverse complement strand
ACCAAGTTCGCCGACGAGTGGATGCCGTGCGCGGCCGGCACCGACGGGGCGCTGGCGATGGCGATGGGCCACGTCATCCTCTCGGAATGCTATGTGCAAAAGCGGGTTCCGTTCTTCGCCGACTTCGCGCGCCGCTACACCGACCTGCCGTTCCTGATCAAGTTGGAAGAGCGCGGCGACATGCTGGTGCCGGGGAAGAATCTCACGGCGGCCGACTTGGGAGAAGCGGTCGAGAACTCAGCACTCAAGCCCACCGTGTGGGACGAGGCCACCGACTCGGTCTCGGTGCCGCACGGCTCGCTGGGCTTCCGGTACGGCGAGGACGGCATCGGCAAGTGGAACCTCGACCTCGGCGACCTGATGCCGGCGCTGAGCATATGGGACGTGCACGGCTCGAACGGTCATTCCGGCACCGCGCTGGTGCATCTGCCCGGCTTCGACACCGTCAACGGCGAGGGTGCGACGATCGCGCGCGGCGTACCGGTGCGTCGCATCGGAAAACACCTGGTGTGTACCGTGTTCGACTTGATGCTCGCCCAGTACGGGGTGGCGCGGCCGAGGTTGCCGGGCGACTGGCCTGCCGGCTACGACGACGCGACCCGGCAGAACACCCCGGCGTGGCAGGAGGCGATCACCGGGGTTTCGGCCGCGCAGGCCATCCGCGTCGCCCGCGAATTCGCCCGCAGCGCAGAGGAATCCGGCGGCCGTTCGATGATCATCATGGGCAGCGGCATCAACCAGTGGTTCCACGGCGACGCCATCTACCGCGCGGTGCTGGCGCTGTTGATGTTGACCGGCTCGATGGGACGCAACGGCGGCGGCTGGGCACACTACGTCGGCCAGGAGAAGGTGCGCCCCCTCAGCGGCTTTCAGACGATGGCGATGGCCACTGACTGGGTGCGCCCGCCGCGGCAGATACCCGGTGCCTCCTACTGGTACGCCCACACCGACCAATGGCGCTACGACGGCTACGCGGCCGACAAGCTGGCCAGCCCGGTGGGTCGGGGGCGGTTCGCCGGCAGGCACACGGTGGACCTGCTGGCGGCCGCGACGGCGATGGGCTGGAGCCCGTTCTACCCGCAGTTCGACCGGTCCAGCCTGGACGTCGCCGACGAGGCGCGGGCCGCCGGCCGCGACGTCGCCGAATATGTCGCCGAGCAGCTCGGCCGGCGCGAGCTCAAGCTCTCCGTGACCGACCCCGACAACCCCGTGAACTGGCCGCGCGTGCTGACGGTGTGGCGGGCCAACCTGATCGGATCGTCGGGCAAAGGCGGCGAATACTTCCTGCGCCACCTGCTGGGCACCGACGCCAACATCCAGGCCGGGCCCGCGTTCGACGGGGCGGCGCCCGTCGAGGTGGCCTGTGCGGGGGACATCCCCGAAGGCAAGCTCGACCTGATGATGTCGATCGACTTCCGGATGACCTCGACGACGCTGGTGTCCGATGTCGTGCTGCCCGCTGCGACCTGGTACGAAAAGGCGGACATCTCCAGTACCGACATGCACCCGTTCGTGCACGCGTTCAGCGCCGCAACCGACCCGCCGTGGGAAACCCGGTCGGACTTCGACGCTTTCGGCGCCATCGCCCGCGCCTTCAGTGTCATGGCCAAGCGGCACCTGGGCACCCGCAGCGACGTGGTGCTCACCGCGCTGCAACACGACACCCCCGATGCGATGGTGTATCCCGATGGCAGCGAAGAAGACTGGCTGCGCACCGGAGCGACGCCGGTGGCGGGGCAAACCATGCCCAAGCTCACCGTGGTGGAGCGCGACTACACCGCCGTCTACGACAAGTGGATGACGCTGGGACCGCTTGTCGACCAGTTCGGCGTGACCACCAAGGGAGTCACGGTCCACCCCACCCGTGAGGTCGCGGAGCTCGCCGCCAAATTCGGGGTGATGAATTCTGGTGCGGCGGAAGACCGCCCGGCGGTAAACACCGATGAGCGGATGGCCGATGTCATGCTGCTGCTGTCGGGCACGTGCAACGGCCGGCTCGCGGTCGAGGGGTTCCGGGAACTGGAGAAACGCACCGGGCAGCGGCTGGCGCACCTGGCCGAGGGCAGCGAGGACCGCCGCATCACCTACGCCGACACCCAGGCGCGCCCGGTGCCGGTGATCACCAGCCCGGAGTGGTCGGGCAGCGAGACCGGTGGGCGCCGCTACGCTCCCTTCACCATCAACATCGAGAACCTCAAGCCGTTCCACACCCTCACCGGACGCATGCATTTCTATCTGGCCCACGACTGGATCGAGGAACTCGGCGAGCAGTTGCCGGTCTTCCGACCACCGCTGGACATGGCGCGGTTGTTCGGTCAGCCCGAGCTCGGCCCGACCGATGACGGCGTCGGCCTGACCGTTCGGTACGTGACCCCGCACTCGAAGTGGTCGTTCCACTCGACCTATCAGGACAACCTGTACATGCTGACGCTGTCGCGCGGGGGACCGACGATGTGGATGAGTCCCGGCGATGCGGCCAAGATAGGTGTGCGAGATAACGATTGGGTGGAGGCGGTCAACACCAACGGAATTTTCGTGTGCCGGGTTATCGTCTCGCACCGGATGCCCGACGGTGTGGTGTTCGTCTACCACGTCCAGGAACGCACCGTGGACACGCCACGCTCGGAGATCAACGGCAAACGCGGCGGCAACCACAACGCGCTGACCCGGATCCGGATCAAGCCCAGCCACCTGGCCGGCGGCTACGGCCAGCACGCGTTCGCCTTCAACTACCTGGGACCCGCCGGTAGCCAGCGCGACGAGGTCACCGTGGTGCGCCGCCGCAGCCAGGAAGTGCGGTACTAAAGCGATGAAAGTCATGGCGCAGTTGGCGATGGTGATGAACCTCGACAAATGCATCGGCTGCCACACCTGTTCGGTGACCTGCAAGCAGGCCTGGACCAATCGCGCCGGCACCGAGTACGTGTGGTTCAACAACGTCGAAACCCGGCCGGGACAAGGCTATCCGCGTACCTACGAGGACCAGCAGCGCTGGCGCGGCGGCTGGGTCCGCGACAAGCGAGGCCGCCTGCGGCTGCGCGACGGCGGGCGCATCCGGAAACTGCTGCGGATCTTCGCCAACCCGCAGCTGCCCACCATCGACGACTATTACGAACCGTGGACCTACGACTACGAGAACCTGACCACTGCACCGGCCGGTGACACGTTCCCCACCGCTGCGCCGCGCAGCCTCATCAGCGGCGAGCCGATGAAGATCTCCTGGGGACCCAACTGGGACGACAACCTGTCCGGTTCACCGGAGATCCTGGCCGGAGACCCGATCCTGCAGAAGGTCGGCGAGGAGGTCCGGCTGCGTCTCGAAGAGACGTTCATGTTCTACCTGCCGCGGATCTGCGAGCACTGCCTCAACCCGTCCTGCGTGGCCTCCTGCCCGTCCGGTGCGATGTACAAGCGCAGCGAGGACGGCATCGTGCTGGTCGATCAGGACCGCTGCCGCGGCTGGCGGATGTGCGTGTCCGGATGTCCCTACAAGAAGGTGTATTTCAACCACAAGACCGGTAAGGCCGAGAAGTGCACGCTGTGTTACCCGCGGATGGAGGTCGGCTTGCCGACCATCTGCTCGGAGACCTGCGTGGGCCGGCTGCGCTATCTCGGCCTGGTGCTCTACGACGCCGACGAGGTGCTGGCGGCCGCGTCGGTGGAGAACGACACCGACCTCTACGAGTCGCAGCGCCGAATTCTGTTGGATCCCAACGATCCCGAGGTGATCGCCGGTGCGCGCGCCGAGGGCATCTCCGACGAGTGGATCGAGGCCGCGCAACGCTCGCCGGTCTACGCGCTGATCAACACCTACCAGGTGGCGCTGCCGTTGCATCCCGAGTACCGCACCATGCCGATGGTCTGGTACATCCCGCCGCTGTCGCCGGTGGTCGACGCGGTCAGCCGGGACGGCCACGACGGGGAGGACCTGGGCAACCTGTTCGGCGCGCTGGAGGCGCTGCGCATCCCGATGCAGTACCTGGCCGAGCTGTTCACCGCCGGCGACACCGGACCGGTCGAGGCCGTGCTGCGCCGGCTGGCGGCGATGCGCTCCTACATGCGCGACATCAACCTCGGGCGCGAGACCCAGCCGCACATCCCGCATTCGGTGGGAATGACCGAAGAGCAGATCTACGAGATGTACCGGCTGCTTGCGATCGCGAAATACGAAGAGCGCTACGTCATCCCGACGGCCTTCAGCCCGCAGGCCCGGGATCTCGAGGAGCAGGGGTGCTCGCTGACCGGTGAGGGGGGTCCGGGAATGTACGAGTCGGGCGGCCCGGTGCCCGTCTCGGTGGAAAGCTTCCACGCCACGCAACGCTCCCGGGTGAACCTGCTGAACTGGGACGGCCGTGAGGCGTCGGCCGGGATGTTTCCCGAAGAGGACAAGCAATGAGACTGCCGCAGCTTCGGGACCGTTCCGGTGGCCGGATGCAGGATCGGCTGGTCTGGCAGGCGGCGTCGCTGCTGCTGGCCTATCCCGACGACGGGCTGACCGACCGGCTGGACACCGTGGCGGAGTTGCTGGGTCACATCGTCGGCCCCGCCGCCGAACTGCTCGCGCAGACGGCGGCGGCGCTGCGCGCCCGCGAGCCGATGGCCGCGGCGATGGACTACGTCGCCACCTTCGACCTGCGGCGGCGGGCCACGATGTACCTGACGTACTGGACGGCCGGGGACACCCGTAACCGCGGCCGGGAGATGCTGGCGTTCGCGGCCGCCTACCGGGCGGCGGGCGTCGAGTCGCCGCGCGTCGAGGCCCCCGACCACCTCCCGGTGGTGCTCGAGTTCGCCGCCACCGTCGATCCCGGGGCCGGGCGGCGGCTGCTGAGCGAGCATCGGGTCCCCATCGACGTGTTACGTAGGGCGCTGGCCGATGCGCAGTCACCCTACGAGCCCACCGTGGCGGCGGTCGCCGCGACGCTGCCGGCGGCCACCGGCCAGGAGATCGCTCGGGCGGAGCGACTGGCCGAAGCCGGGCCGCCCGCGGAAGCCGTTGGGCTGCAGGCGTTCACACTGACCGTACCGCCCCGACGGCAGGCAGGAGCGCCAAGTGTTTAGCAACGTGCTGTTCTGGGACATCGCGCCCTACGTGACGCTGGCCGTTTTGATCATCGGCAGCTGGTGGCGGTATCGCTACGACAAGTTCGGCTGGACCTCCCGGTCCTCGCAGATCTACGAGTCGCGGCTGCTGCGTATCGGCAGCCCGATCTTTCACTTCGGCATCCTCGCGGTGTTCGCCGGACACGTGATGGGCCTGCTCATCCCGCCTCGGGTGACGCACTGGCTGCACGTGAGCGACTACGCCTACCACCTGCAGGCGGTGATCGCCGGGTCGATCGCCGGCGCCGCGGCGTTGGCCGGCATCGGGTTGCTGATCTACCGGCGGTTCACCCGCCCCGCGGTGTCGGCGGCCACCACCCGCGGCGACAAGGTGATGTATGTGGTGCTGGTGCTGGCCATCGTGGTCGGCCTGTACTGCGACCTGATCGGCACCGGTCCCCACGGCGGCGAGTTCCACTACCGCTACACCGTCGGCTTGTGGTTCCGGCGGATCTGGCTGCTGCAGCCGCACGGGGAGGTGATGATCAACGCCCCGTGGGATTACCAACTGCACGCCCTGATCGGGATGGTGCTGTTCGCGATGTGGCCGTTCACGCGCCTGGTGCACGTGTTCAGCGCGCCGGTCGCCTACCTGTTCCGGCCCTACATCGTCTACCGCAGCCGTGAGGTGGCGGCCAAGGGCGACATGGTCGGCGCGGCGCCGCCCCGCAGGGGCTGGTAGGCGCACGGGCGCCGACGCGCCGACCATGTCGCCCTTCGACGCCGCCCTTTCACGCCCGGTGACCTGCTCGGTTCGCGCATGCGCAGCCCGCGCTGCCACAATCACCGACGTGCCATTTCGCAACGTTGCCATCGTCGCCCACGTCGACCACGGAAAAACCACCCTGGTCGACGCGATGCTGCGGCAGTCAGGGGCGTTGACGCACCGCGGTGATGACACCCAGGAACGCATCATGGACAGCGGTGACCTCGAGAAAGAAAAGGGCATCACCATCCTGGCCAAGAACACCGCCGTGCACCGCCTTCACCCGGACGGGACCGTGACGGTGATCAACGTCATCGACACCCCCGGGCACGCCGACTTCGGCGGCGAGGTCGAACGCGGGCTGTCCATGGTGGACGGGGTGTTGCTGCTGGTCGACGCGTCGGAGGGGCCGCTGCCCCAGACGCGGTTCGTGCTGCGCAAGGCGCTGGCCGCGCACCTGCCGGTGATCCTCGTCGTCAACAAGACCGACCGGCCGGACGCGCGCATCGCCGAGGTGGTCGAAGCCAGCCACGACCTGCTGCTCGACGTCGCCTCGGACCTCGACGACGAGGCGGCCAAGGCGGCCGAACACGCGCTGGGGCTGCCGACGCTGTACGCGTCCGGTCGCGCGGGCATCGCGAGCACCGAACAGCCCGCCGACGGCGAGGTGCCCGCCGGCGACAACCTCGACCCGCTGTTCGACGTGTTGATGGAGCACATCCCGCCACCGTCGGGAGACCCGGAGGCACCGCTGCAGGCGTTGGTGACCAACCTCGACGCGTCGGCGTTCCTCGGGCGGCTCGCCCTGATCCGCATCTACAACGGCAAACTGCGCAAGGGTCAGCAGGTCGCCTGGATGCGGGAAGTCGACGGGCTGCCCGTCATCACCAGCGCCAAGATCACCGAGCTGCTCGCGACCGAGGGAGTCGAGCGCAGCGCCACCGACGAGGCGATCGCCGGCGACATCGTGGCCGTCGCGGGCCTGCCCGAGATCATGATCGGCGACACGCTGGCCGACCCCGATCACGCCCACGCGCTGCCGCGCATCACCGTCGACGAGCCGGCGATCTCGGTGACCATCGGCACCAACACCTCGCCGCTGGCGGGCAAGGTGCCCGGCCACAAGCTGACCGCGCGCATGGTCCGCAGCCGGCTGGACACCGAGCTGGTCGGCAACGTGTCCATCCGGGTCGTGGACATCGGCCGGCCCGACGCGTGGGAGGTGCAGGGCCGCGGCGAGCTCGCCCTGGCCGTGCTGGTCGAACAGATGCGCCGCGAGGGCTTCGAGCTCACGGTCGGCAAGCCGCAAGTGGTCACCAGAACG
>NZ_JBYCLG010000367.1:0-37284 GCF_057473785.1 Mycobacterium sp. TH-M103 | reverse complement strand
ACCGGCTGCGGTTCACGGCCGGCAACTTCTACGTCAACGACAAACCGACCGGGGCGGTGGTCGGGCGCCAGCCGTTCGGCGGGTCGCGGGGCTCGGGTACCAACGACAAGGCCGGATCGCTGCTGAACATGGTGCGCTGGGTGTCGGCACGCACCATCAAGGAGACGTTCGTCCCGCCGACCCACCACAGTTACCCGCACATGGAATCCGACTGATGGGCGGGGTCTTCGCCAACACGGTGCGCCCGGCGATCCTGGCGGCCGGCCGGCGACAGGGGTTGCGCCGCATCGCCGAACGGCTGCCAATCACCCGCAAGGTGGTGCGGCGGTTCGTGCCCGGGGAGACGATCGGCTCGGTGTTGACCAGTGTCGCCGCGCTGCGCGACTCGGGGCTCTACGTCAGCGTCGACCACCTCGGTGAGGACGTGACCGGCATCGACGACGCCGAGGCGGCGGTGCAGGTGTACCTGGACCTGATCGGCAGGCTGGGCCGGCTCGACGACCGCGTCGAGGACGGCGCACGGCCCCTGGAGGTGTCGCTGAAGCTGTCGGCGCTGGGGCAGTCGCTCGAGCGCGACGGCGAGAAGATCGCCCGGGAGAACGCCTTTGCGATCTGCGAAGCGGCGCAGCGTGCCGGGGTGTGGGTGACGGTGGACGCCGAGGACCACACGACGACGGATTCCACGCTGACGATCGTGCGCGACCTGCGGGCCGATTTCCCTTGGCTGGGAACCGTTTTACAGGCATACCTGCGCCGCACGCCCAGGGACTGCGCGGAATTCGCCGCAGCGGGAGCGCGGATCCGGCTGTGCAAGGGCGCCTACGACGAACCGGCGTCGGTGGCCTACCGCGACCCCGCCGCGGTCACCGACTCCTACCTGCGCTGCCTGCGGGTGCTGATGGGCGGCTCGGGCTACCCGATGGTGGCTTCCCACGATCCCGCCGTCATCGAGGCGGTCCCGTCGCTGGCCCGCGAATCCGGCCGTGGGGTAGACGATTTCGAACACCAGATGCTGTTCGGCATCCGCGACGACGAACAGCGGCGACTGGTCGCCGCCGGCAACCGGGTGCGCGTGTACGTGCCGTTCGGCGACCAGTGGTACGGCTACTTCATGCGGCGGCTGGCCGAGCGGCCCGCCAACCTGACGTTCTTCCTGAGGGCGCTGGCGTCTCGCGGTCACTGAGTCACCGGATGGCCAGCCGCAGCCGGTTGCGCCGCCGGACCAGGATGCTGGGCAACCATTCCCCGATGTCGGCGGCCTCGATCCAGGTCGTGCGTTCCAACAGCACGCGTAGCACGATCCGGGCCTCCAGGCGTGCCAGAGCGGCTCCCACGCAGAAGTGCACACCCTTGCCGAACGTGATGTGGCCCTTGGCTGTGCCGCGGTCGAGGCGGAATTCGTCGGGAGCCTCGAAGTGCGCCGGGTCGCGGTTTGCCGCGCCCCACATGAGGAGCAGGTGGGTATCGGCGGGCACCGCGACCCCGGCCAGGGTGGTGTCGCGCCACACGTGCCGGTAGTGGCCGCGAAACGGTGATTCGAACCGCAACGTCTCCTCGATGAAAGCGCCCAACAATTCGGGGTTCTCACGCAGCTGCCGTTGGATCTCGGGGCGATCCGCGAGGATCCAGGCCGCGCTGCCCAGCAGTGAGGCGGTCGACTCGCCGGCGGCGCTGAACAGCGTGAGCATGATGCCCAGCGCCGGGAGCTGCTCCAGCTCGCCCGACGCGTAGCGCGCGGCCAGGTCGGCGATCAGGCCGTTGCTGCTCGGCTTTTCGAAGTGCTCCATGACGTAGGCGGACAGCTCGATCGCCGCCATGCCGGCGGCGTCGAGTTGATCGGGGGTGACGACCCCGTCGAGCAGTGTGGTGGTGGCGTAGCCCAGGCGGATGAGTTCGTCGACGTCACCGGCGGGCAGGCCCAACAGCTTGGCGACGACCATCATGGGCAGCCGGTTGGCCACCGCGCCCATCCACTCGATGTGACCCTCTTGCAGGTTCTGTTCCCAGAGCAGCTCGGCGGTCTCGGTGGCGAACTCCTCGATGATGCGCACCCGCTTCGCCGACAGGTGCGGCAGCAGGAGTCTGCGATGCACCGCATGCACCGGATCGTCCGCGGTGGCCAGCGCGTGAGACGGACCTCCCGGCGGCCCCATGTCGAACGGGGTGACGCTGCCGTCGTCGCGGTAGACCATGGTCGCGGTGAGGTTCGACGAGAAGTCCCCGACCCGCTCGATCGCCTCGGTCACCGCGTCCCAGCCGCACACGGCATAGAACACCGAGTCGCCGATGCGGTGCACCGGTGCCTCCGCGCGCATCCGCTCATAGAGCGGATACGGGTCCTGCAACGCGGCGGCGCCGAAGAATTCGACCGGATCGGTGAGGACCGTCATGGGTTCAGGCTGAGATGCGTCCGCCGGCGGCGTCAACGGGGCGCGACGAAGTTGAGAGACGCCCCGGGCTGGCCCGGGCGCGGCCGCACTCAACCATCCGGACCGATCAGCGCGTTAGGCTGAGAAAAACGTTGCGAAAATTCTCAAGTTGCGAGAAGAATTTCGGCGGCTTTCGATGCGAGGAGACTGGTTGGATGCCACGCGACGATTGGCTGGTGGGACGGGACCGCCGCAGCGAAGCCACGACACGCATCTACGCGGCCGCCGCCGACCTCATCGCCCGGCGCGGCTACGAGGCCTTCACCATCGAGGCGCTGGCGGCCACGGTCCACTGCTCGCCGGCGACGATCTACCGGCACGCGGGCGGCAAGGCGGCCATCCGCGACGCGGTCGTGGCGATCCAGTCCGCGCGCATCCTGGACACGGTGCGCGAAGCGATCAAAGACCTCCAAGGCCCGGACCGGGTGGTGACCGCCACCATCGTTGCGCTGCAACGCCTTCGATCGGATCCACTTGCCCAGCTCATGCGGTCGATGCACGTTGCTCCGGTCAGCGACTGGATCACCGATTCGCCGGTCGTCACCGGCCTCGCCGCCGAAATGCTGGGCCACGACAGCCCGGATCCGCTCCAGGCGCAGTGGCTCATCCGCGTCTTCCTGGCGTTGTGGTGCTGGCCCCACAAAGACGCCGCCGCCGAACGCGCCATGGTGCGACGCTTCCTCGGCCGCCTGGTGTGAACCCGTCACACCCGAAGCCGGCCGAGATCAGGCGGCCGGCGGCGCCGAGCGCTTTCGGTGCGTTCTCGATGGCGGTGTGCAGCACGTCGAAAACCTGCGGATCGCACGTGAGCGGCGTCTTCGGATCCAGCCCGGCCGCGCGGGCGTCAGGATGCGTCGCACAACGCGGGATGCCAGCGGCCGGCGCCGGTCAGTGGGCGCGCTTCGGCCGCGAGCGGTCGCCGGCGAATCCGCGCACCACGTGCGCGCGCACGAAATCCGCTGCCACTTCGGGGTTTTCCATGTCCAGGGTGGACGACGGCGTGCTGAACAGCGAGAACAGGATCCGCGCGAACCATTCGCCGGCGGCCTCCACGTCGAGGTCCTTGCGCACCTCTCCGGTCAGCCTGGCCGCCGACAGGTAGGGCTTGAAGAAGTCGACGCACTCGCGCAGCAGCACGGCGGCATCCTTGGTGAGCAGCAGGCTGACCGCGTCCTCGTCGAAGTACCGCTCGGCGGCGATGACCCGGCGGGCCTGGGTGACGAACACCGCGGCGCGGCTGAGCTTGTCCTCGAGTGAGCCGCCCTGGTCCATCGCCTTGGACATCTCGCGGTAGAACCGCTCGGAGGCGTGTTCGGCGCACGCCTCGACGATCGCGGCCTTGTCGCTGAAGTACTCGTAGACCGTGCTGCGCGACACGCCGGCCTTCTTGGCGATGTCGACGATCGTCGCCTTCTGCAGCCCCTGCTTGCCGAAACAGGCATACGCCGATTCGACGATCAGTTCGCGCGTTTCGGTGGCCTGAACCTGGGTCGTCATGGCACCAGCGCGCCCCTGGGCATCGACCCCGTATCGGCGGCGGCGTAGGCGGCGTTGATGTCGGCGAGGCGGAAGGGCCTGGGCAGCAACCGGTGAAACGGAAAGCTGGTGTGCTGCAGGAAGGACAGGCCGACTGCCAGCGTGACCGGGTCGTAGAACATCACCCCGCGCACGGACTTGTTGCCGTAGACCAGGACGCTCGGGTCGAGTTCGAAGGTGCGGCCCATCCCGACGTTGCCGACCTCTAGCAGCGTGCCCCCGTTGTTGAGGAAGCCGATGCCGTCCGGGATGACCGCCGGCACGCCGACGACCTCGAGCACCCAGTCGGCCCCGATGCCGTCGGTGAGCCCGTGGACCCGCTCGGTGAGCTCGGCGGCCGACAGACCGCCGGCGTCCAGACAGTGGGTGGCGCCGAAATCGGCGGCGACGTCGAGCCGTTCGGGGATCTTGTCGATGACGATCACCGCCGCGGCGCCCGCCGTGCGCGCGACGGCGGCGGCGTTGATGCCCAGCCCGCCGGCGCCCTGGATGACGACGGTGTCGCCGAGGCGCACGTCGCGCAGCGCGAACAGCACCTGGGAGAGTGCGCAATTGAGCGGGCGACGGCCTCGTCGGCGAGGCCGTCGGGGACCTTGTACAGCGGCTGGCGCGCGCTGGTGTAGTAGTACTCGGCGTGCGCGGCGATGAAGTGCGGCTCCTGGTCGTGGGTGCGGTACTCGCCGGCCATCAGGTTCTGGCAGGCGTGGGGGCGTCCCCGCGAGCAGGCGTGGCATGAGCCGCAGAACCAGAAGTACGGTGTCACGACGCGATCGCCGACCGCCAGCGGTTGGCCGGTGGCGTCGGTGGTCAGCCCCGCCCCGAGTTCGGCTATCTCGCCGACCATTTCGTGGCCCATGGCGAACGGGCACGGCAATGGCAGCTCGCCCCGGAAGATGTGCAGATCTGATCCGCAGATCCCCGCCATCCGCAGCTTCAGCGCGGCCGTCCCCGGCGCCGGGTCCGACAGCGGGAATTCGGCCAGCTCGATCGGGCCGCCGGGTGCGGTCAGCAGCGCGAGCGTGGGCATCGGGGTCCCTCCTAGCCGGCCGGTGCGAGGATCAGGCCGCTGGTGGGCACTCCGGTTCCCGACGTGACGAGGACGTGCTCGACGTTGTCGACCTGGTTGTGGGACGTGCCGCGCACCTGGCGCACGCCCTCGGTGATGCCGTTCATCCCGTGGATGTAGGCTTCGCCGAGCAGCCCGCCGTTGGTGTTGATCGGGAACTCCCCACCGAGCGAGAGCCGTTCGACGGTGGCGAAGTCCTTGGCCTCGCCGCGCCCGCAGAAGCCGAGCTCCTCCAATTGGGCGAACACGAACGGCGTGAAATGGTCGTAGATGAACGCGGTTTGGATGTCTTGGGGCTTGAGGCCGGAATCGCGCCAAAGCCGTTGGGCCACCACGCCCATCTCGGGCAGCCCGGTGATGTCCTCGCGGTAGTAGCTGGTCATCATCTCGCCGTTGGCCGCTGCGCCCTGGGCGGCCGCGGTGATGATCGCCGGCGGTTGGCGCAGGTCGCGGGCGCGTTCGGCGCTGGTCACCACCAGCGCCACCCCGCCGTCGCTTTCCTGGCAGCAATCCAGCAGGCGCAGCACGGGTTCGATGATCCAGCGCGAATTCTGGTGGTCTTCCAGCGTGATCGGGCGCTGGTAGAACCAGGCGTCGGGGTTGGTCGCCGCGTGCTTGCGGTCCACCACCGCGATGCGGCCGAAGTCCTCGTTGGTCACCCCATAGGTCGACATGTAGCGCTGCGCGTGCATCGCGACCCACGCCGCGGGGGTGAGCAGCCCGAACGGCGCGTAGTGCGCCATGAACAGCGGCGTCCCCAGGTCGGTGCGCCCGCTGCCGCCGAAGCGCATGCCGGAGCGTTCGTTGAACGCGCGCCAGCACACCACCACGTCGGCCACGCCCGTGGCGACGGCCATCGCCGCGTGCACCACGGTGCCCGAGGCCGCGCCGCCGCCGTGATGCACGCGGGAGAAGAAGCTCAGGTCGCCGATGCCCACATTGCGGGCGATGTCGATCTCGTCGCTGGAGTCCATGGTGAAGGTGACCATGCCGTCGACGTCGGCGGGCGCCAGGCCGGCGTCGTCGAGTGCGGCACTGACCGCCTCGCACGCCAATTGCAGTTCGCTGCGCCCGGATTCCTTGGAGAATTCGGTCTGGCCGATCCCGACGATCGCGGCGGCGCCGGGCAGCGCGCTCATGCCCCCGACCCGTCGAGCAGGCTGAGCACCGCGGTGCCCGACACGTGGTCGCCGAGGCTGTTGGACGCCTTGAAGGTCACCTCGACGAAGTTCTCTCCGCCCGAAGCCTCGCTCTTGCCGGTCACGCTGCCGGTGAACCGCAGCGGATCGTCGGGAAAGCACGGCACCCCAAGGCGAATCGAGAGGTTCTTGACCATCGCCTCGGGCCCGGCCCAGTCGGTCAGGAAGCGCACGCAGTAGCCGTTGCTGGTCAGGATGTTCATGAACAGGTTCGGCGAGCCCTGCTTGTTGGCGTAGTCGCGGTCGTGGTGCACCGGCATGAAGTCGCGGGTCGCGATCGCGCCGGCGACGATCATCGTGGTGGTGATCGGGACCTCGAGCGGCGTCACCTCGTCGCCGACGTTGATATCGGCCCACTGCAGCGTGGTGGTGCGGGTTTTGGCGGTCGTCATCGGTTTCCTTCGGAGTAAGCGCTGCCCATGGCGGCGAGCTGGGCGGAGGCGGGGCCGAGCGCGAGCTCGTTGTGCTTGGCCCACAGGAAGTAGCGGTGCAGGGGATAGGTGACGTCGATGCCGATGCCGCCGTGCACCTGTTGGGCGGTGGCGGCGACGCGGGCGCCGGCCTCGGCGGCCCAGAACTTCGCGATGCGGGCGGCCCGGCGGGCCTCCGTCGCGGGCCGGTCGTTCGCGACCAGCCAGGCCGCGTGCCAGGTGGTCCAGCGGATCGCCTCGACGTCGATGAACGCGTCGGCCATCCGCTGCTGCACCGCCTGGAAGCTGCCGATCGGCCGGCCGAACTGCTCGCGCCCGCTGGTGTAGTCGGCGGCCAGCCGCAGTGCGCGCTCGCAGACGCCGAGCTGGATGGCGCACAGGCCGATGAGCGCGCGGGTGTGCAGGTCGTCGAGCGTGGCGTCGAGCCGGTCTTGCTCGGAAACCGTTGCGCCGTCCAGGAACACGTCGGCGTGCGGTTCGTGGTCGGTGGTCGCCACCGGCCGGACCTCGACGCCGGGAGCGTCGGTCGCCAGCAGGAACAGGCCCGCCTCGCCGTCGTCGGTGGTGGCGGCGACCAGGACGGTGTCGGCGATCTGGGCGGCGGGCACCAGTTCCTTGATGCCGTCGAGGCGCCAATGCGGACCGTCGCGGCGGGCGGTGGTGCCGGGACTCGTCGGATCGGAGCGGCCGGGCTCGGCCAGGGCGGCGGTCAGGATGCGGGCGCCCGCGACGACGTGGGGCAGGTAGCGTTGCCGTTGCTGCGCCGTGCCGTGCCGGGCGATGGGGTCGGCGCCCAGCACCAGGGTCGCGTACGCGGGCACCGGCGCGACGGTCCAGCCCACCTCGGCCAGCAACACGCCGAGTTCGACGAAGCCGCCGCCGTTCCCGCCGAACTGCTCCGGCAGCGCGGTGCCCAACAGGTCGGCGGACGCGAGTTCGCGCCAGAGCCCCGCATCGTGGCGGATCTCCCCGGCTTCGAGTTCGGTGAGGCGCTCAGGGGTGGCGCGGCGCTCGAGAATGTCGCGGGCGAGCTTGGCGATCGTCTCCTGCTCTTCGGTGAACGTGAAATCCATGGCGCGCCTAGCCCACCGGCCGGAATTGGTGCAGCACCAAACCGTCGTCGAATTCTTGGTAGAAGACCTCGACTTCCATGCCGACCGTGACGTCGGCCGGGTCGATGTCGCACAGGTTCGACACCAGCCGCACCCCCTCGGCGAGCTCGATCAGCGCGACGATGTAGGGGTATTCGAAGAAGGGGAATTTGGGTTCGTGCGGCATCACGTAGCTGTAGACGGTGCCGCGGCCGCTCGCCTCGACCGCCTCCCAGTCCAGCGACCGGCACGCCGGGCACATCGGCCGGGGCGGGTGGCGCAGCGCCCCGCAGCCGCCGCAGCGCTGGATCAGCAACCTGTGCTCACGCAGGCCGTTCCAGAAGAACTCGGTGTCCTTGCTGATGGCCGGGGCCAGCCGGGCCGCCATCAGCGTTCCGGCCTGAATCGCAGCACCCGGAATCGCTGCCGCCCCAGCACCTCACCGTTCTGGTCGGTGTAGGTGGTCAGCCAGGTCAGGAAGAAGCCGGTGCCCAGCGCGGTCTTCTTCTCCTCGGAGACCGATTCGTAGACCGCCGTGGCGCTGATGACGTCGCCCAGCCGGGGATAGCGCTCGATCTCGAACTCCGAGTTGGTGGCGACGGTGCTGGTGTAGCCGGCCTCGTCGAGGAAGGCCGTTGGGTTGCCGGTGATCTCGACCGGGGCGCCGCCCCGCTCGCCGATGCCTTCCAGTTTGGGTGACGGCATCGTCCAGGTCTGCAGCATGACCGGCGGCGAGACGATGCCGCCGAACCGGGACGACGCCGCGAACTCCGGGTCGAGGTAGACCGGGTTCATGTCGGCCATGGCGTAAGCCCAGTGCCGGATCATCGGCTGGTTGACCGGATCCGGCGCCACCGAGGGCTCTCCGGTGCCGCCGGTGGGCTGGCCGACGAGGGCCCGCACCTTGGCGCTGACGGTTTCTGGGTCGGTCACTGCGTTGGTCCTCCTGACTACGTGGCGGCTCGAAGGTCGCGCGGCGCGCGGGGCATGCCCAGCCCGGCCATGGCAATGATGTCACGCTGGATTTCGTTGGCCCCGCCGCCGAAGGTGTTGATGACCGCGAACCGGTAGGCGGCTTCCAGGGCGCCCCGCAGCGGGGCGTCGGCGCCGCGTCGTAACCCGTTGTGGTCCAGCACTTCCAGCAGCTGGCGGGCGACCTGCTGGGTCAGTTCGGTGCCGAACACCTTGGCCGCGGATGCTTCCCCCATACTCAGCACGCCCTTCGTCATCGCGGCGTTGACGCGCAGGTTGACCAGTTTGTACGCGGCGACCTGGGCCTCGACGCGGGCGAGCGCGAGCCGCACCCACGGCTGGTCGATGACGCGGCCGCCGTCGAGTTCGGTGGTGGCGGCCCAGTCCAGCGTCTTCTCGAACAGCGGCTCGAGCCCGGCGAGGTTGCCCAGGGCCGCGCGCTCGAAGTTCAACTGCGTGGTGATCAGCTGCCAGCCCTGGTTCTCGCCGCCCACCAGGGCGCTCACCGGCACTCGCACGTCGTCGTAGAACGTGTAGAACGTCGAGACGCCCGGCATGGTGTGCAGCGGCTGCCAGGAGAACCCGGGCGACGAGGTGGGCACGATGAGGATGGAAATGCCCTTGTGCTTCTTGGCATCCGGGTCGGTGCGCACGGCCAGCCACACATAGTCGGCGTACGCGGCGCCGCTGGTGAACATCTTCTGGCCGTTGATCACGTATTCGTTGCCGTCGCGCACCGCCGTGGTGCGGATCGAGGCCAGGTCGCTGCCGGCGCCGGGCTCGGAGTAGCCGATCGCGAACTCGACGCTGCCGTCCAGGATCGCCGGCAGGAACTTGCGCTTCTGCTCCTCGGTGCCGCACTGCATCAGCGTCGGCCCGACCGTGTTGAGCGTCACCAGCGGGATCGGGGCGTCGACCCGGCGAGCCTCCTCGGCGAAGATGAACTGCTCGATCGCCGAGAAGCCGCGCCCGCCGTACTCTTTGGGCCAGCCGACCCCGAGCAGGTCGGCCGCCGCCAGGGCGCGGATGCACTCCCGGACCTCCGGGCCACCCTCCATGCGTTCGCGGACCGCGGCGGCCCGCTCGGGCGTCATCACCCGCTCCAACGACGCGCGGATCTCTGCGCGCAGCCGTTCCTGCTCGGGCGTGTACTCGAGGTGCACCGTCAGGCCCCGAGCCGTACCGGCATGCGCTTGACCCCGGGCACCATGGTGGCCCGCATCCGGTCCACCTCGCCCACCAACTCCAGCCGGGGAAACCGGCGCAGCACCTCCTCGAACAGTACGCGCGCCTCCAGGCGCGCCAATTGCGCTCCCACACAGGAATGTTCGCCACAGCCGAAGGCGATGTGCGGGTTGGGGTTGCGGGTGACCTTGAACTGCTCGGCGTCGGGGCCGAAGATGTCCTCGTCGCGGTTGGCCGACCCGTAGAGCATCACCACGACGTCGCCCGCGGCGATGCGCCGGCCGCGGATCTCGACGTCGGCGGTCGCGGTGCGCGCCATGTGGACCACCGGGCTGTTGAAGCGCAGCATCTCCTCGACCGCACCAGGGATCAAGCCGGGATCGTCGGCCAGCAGGCGGCATTGGTCCGGGTGGGCGATCAGCGCGCACGTGCCCAGCGCGATCAGGTTGCGGGTGGTCTCGTTGCCGGCGACCAGCAGCAGGAATGCGAAGTTGAGCAGGTCCTCGTCGGTGAGGCGGTGCCCGTCGATCTCGGCGCCGGCCAGCACCGACAGCAGGTCGTCGCGGGGCTCGGTGCGCCGTGCCGCGATCAGCTTCTGGAAGTACTCGTAGAGCTGGCCCATCGCGACCATCGAGTCGAGTTCGATCTCCGGGTCGGCGGTTCCGGTGGCCGCGTCCGACCACGCCCGGAACTGCTCCCAGTCGTCGGGCGGGGCGCCGATCAGCTCGGCGATCATCCGGGTGGGCAGCGGGGCGGCGATCTCCTCGGCGAACTCGTGCACGGAATCCGGCTGCAGGGGATCGAGGATGCCCCGCACGATCTCGCGGATCTTGGGCTCGAGCACCGCCACGCGCCGCCGGGTGAAGCCCGAGTTGATCAGCTTGCGCAGCTGCCGGTGCCGCGGCGGGTCGGTGAAGATGAGGTTGCCCTCCTGCACGGGATTGGCCATGTGCGGGTCGGGGATGGTGATGCCCTTGGTCGAGGTGAACAGGGCCGGGTTGCCCGACACGAACCGGATGTCCTCGTATTTCAGCAGCGCCCAGAAGTTGGTGACATCGTTCCAGCAGACCGGGTTGGTCGCGCGCAGCTCCCGGTACGCCGGGTAGGGGTCGCCGGCGTAGAAATCGGGGGAGTGCAACAAAGAAGCGGGCAAAGTGGTCTGCACGGCAGGCCTCCTGACCAGAAGATCCGACATATTGATGCAATATGTCTTGCGCCGTTGTGTCTACTCCAGGCGGACAGCTCTGTCAACGGGGCAGACACGCATTGAAATACGCGGAAATTCGCGTCTGCAGTGATTGACGTCACGTCGTCATAGGTGAACACTGTCTCCCGAGATGACCGACATTCGGTGAGGAAGCGCATGGCCGAGTTACACCCTCCGGGTCCCCTGGTCGACACCTATCGGCTCTACATCGACGGCGCGTGGGTCGAACCGGAGGACGGGCGCTACGACGACGTCGACCCGGCGACCGAGCAGGTCATCGCCGGCGCCCCCGACGCGAGCGTCGCGCAGGTCGGCGACGCGATCGCGGCCGCGCGCCGCGCTTTCGACGACGGCCCCTGGTCGGCGATGGGCCCCGAAGAGCGGTCCGGCTGCCTCAACCAACTCGGCGCCGCGCTGCTCGAGCACGCCGACGAGTTCTTCGCGCTCTCGCAGGCGGAGTGGGGCTGCGTTGCGAACGAACGCATGATGCAGATCGACGGCGCCGGATACACGTCCATGCACGCCGCCCAGTTGGCCACGCAGCTGGTCGACGAGCCGGTCACCGGGATCGGCGCCGGTACCACCGTGCTGCGGCACGAGCCCCTCGGTGTGGTGTCCATCCTGACGCCGTGGAACTTCCCGCACATTCTCAACGTCATGAAGGTGAACAACGCGCTGGCCGCGGGCAACACCGTCCTGCTCAAGCCGTCGCCGCTGACGCCGCTGGCCGGGCTCGCGCTGGCCCGAATCATCGACGAACACACCGACATTCCCCCCGGGGTGGTCAACGTCGTCACGCCGTCGGGCCTGCAGGCCGCCAAGCTGCTCACCACCGACCCGCGCATCGACATGATCAGCTTCACCGGCAGCTCGACCGTCGGGTGCGAGGTCATGCGCTCCGCCGGCGACGCCATGACCCGGCTCCTGCTGGAGTGCGGCGGCAAGTCGGCGAGCGTCGTCCTGGACGACGCGACCGTCACCGACGAGATGCTCGAGCAGCTGCTGTTCAACTGCTGCTCACTGCACGCCGGCCAGGCCTGCATCCTGCACAGCCGGCTGCTGTTGCCCGAGAAGCTGCACGACGACGTCGTCGACCGGCTGGTCACGCTCGCCGGCGACGTCAAGGTCGGCGATCCCCGGGATCCCGCGACGCGGATGGGACCGCTGATCAGCGCCGCGCAGCGCGACCGGGTGCAGGCGCACGTGGACGGGGCGGTCAACGACGGAGCGAAACTGGTGACCGGGGGCGGCCGCCCGGCCGGGCTGGATACCGGGTTCTATTTCGAGCCAACGATTCTCACCGAGGTCGACCCGGACTCGGCGATCGCCCAGGAGGAGGTCTTCGGCCCGGTGCTGACCGTGCTGCGCTACTCCGGGGACGACGACGCCGTGGCGATCGCGAACAACTCCCGCTACGGGCTGTCCGGCGCCGTGTGGGGCACCGACGTGGACCGGGCGGTCGCCGTCGCCCGCCGCATCCGCACCGGGCAGGTCGCGATCAACGGCGTCGGGCCCGGCGACGCCCCGTTCGGCGGTTTCAAACTGAGCGGATTCGGCCGGGAGAGCGGCGGGATCCGCGGGCTGCACCAGTACACGGAGGTGAAGGCCATCGGGATCCCCGCATGACGGGGCCGCTGGCCGGGCTGCGCGTCGTCGAACTCGCCGGCGACATCTCGGGCCCCTACGCCGGCAAGCTCCTCGCCGACCTCGGCGCCGCGGTCACCAAAGTCGAGCCGCCCGAAGGGGATCCGCTGCGCCGGTGGGGCCCGTTTCCCGGTGGTGTCGCCGACCCGCAGCGAGCGGGCTTGTTCGAATACCTCAACGCCGGAAAGCGCATGACCGCAATGGATTCCGCCAACACACGCGAGCTCGTCGCCGGCGCGCACGTCCTCATCGAGGATTTCGCACCCGGCACGCTCACGGACCGGGGACTCGGCGCCGAGGCGTTGGAGCGGCTGAACCCGAACCTGGTGCGGCTGAGCATCTCCGCGTTCGGCCGGTCGGGGCCGTGGCGTGATCGGCGCGCCACACCGCTGACCCTGCAGGCCGCGTCGGGCTGGGTCAGCGCCCGCGACCCCGACCGCCCGCCGGTGCAGGTCGGCGCCCGCATCTGCGAATACGTCGCGGGCGCCTACGGCGCGCTGGGCGCGCTGACCGCGCTGCGGCTGCACCCCGCCGGCCGCGTCCGGGAGGTGGACGTCTCGCAGCTGGAGTGCCTGCTCTCGACGCTGCCGTATCCGATGTTGATGGCGCAGCGGATGGAACGCCTTGGCCTGCCGGCGAACATGCGCTCGGCGCCGATGCTCGGTGTCGTGCGGGCCGCCGACGGGTGGGTGGGCATCAACTGCCTGACGGGGCAGCACTGGCTCGACGTGTGCGCGATGCTCGGCCTGCCGGAGTACGGCGAGCAGCAGCTCGCGATCATGATGGGCGGCCCGGAGCGCGACGAATTCTTCGCCGAGGCCGAGCCGTGGCTCGCCGGCCGGACCGTCGCCGAGATCGTCGAACTGGCCCAGGCGCTGCGCGTCCCGGCGTCCCCGGTCAACGACGGCGCGACGGTGCTGGACTGCCCGCAATACGCCGAACGCGGGTTCTTCCAGGCGGGCGGCGGCGCCGGCTGGCTGTTCCGGCGGCCCGGTCCCGCGTTCCGATTCTCGGAAGCCGCTGTGCAGCAACAGGAGCCGGTAGTCCCGGCGGCGGATGCGTTGCCCTTCGCGGGGCTGCGGGTGCTCGACCTCACCACGTTCTGGGCCGGGGCGTACCTGACCTGCTACCTCGGGGCGTTCGGCGCCGACATCGTCAAGGTCGAGTCCATCCAGCGTCCCGACGGCCACCGCTACTCGGGGGCGTTGGCCTACGAGGGCGACGACTGGTACGAGCGCAGCCCGATCTGGCAGGGCACCAACCTCAACAAGCGCGACCTCACGCTCGACCTGACCTCGCAGCGGGGCCTCGAGATCGCCCGCCGGCTGGCCGCCCAGGCCGACGTCGTCGTGGAGAACTTCTCCCCGCGCGTGGTCGAGCACTTCGGTCTGGACTACGAGTCGGTGGTGGCGCTGAACCCCGGCGTGATCATGGTGCGGATGCCCGGCTACGGCCTGCACGGCCCCTGGCGCGACTACGTCGGCTGGGCGCTGAACTTCGAACAGACCGCCGGGATGTCGGCGGTCACCGGCTATCCCGAGGGGCCGCCGTGCAACCCGCAGGGGCCCGCCGACCCGATCGTCGGCGTGCACGCGGGCGTCGCGCTGCTGGCCGCGCTCGAGCACCGCAACCGCACCGGAGCGGGCCGGCTGATCGAGATCGCCCAGATCGAGGTCGCGGCCTGCCTCACCGCGGAACCGGTGATCGAGTACTCGATGAACGGCGTCGTGCGTCCGCGCGAGGGCAACCGGCGGCGCGGGTACCTGCAGGGTGTCTACCCGACCGCGGACGACGCCTGGGTCGCGCTGTCCGTGCCCGACCGGGACGGGTCCGACCACGACGCCTTCGACGGGATCGTCGGCGCCTGGACCTCGACGCAGACGGCCGCGGAGATCGTGGAAACCTGTGCGGCGCATGGCATCGCGGCCGAGCGAGTCAGCACCGGCGAGGACATGTACGGCATCCCGCAACTCGACGCCCGCGGCTACTACGAGGAACTCGAGCACCCCGTCACCGGGGTGCACCGCTACCCGGGGTGGCCGTTTCGCATCACCCCCGGCCCGGCGCGGCACCACCGCAGCGCCCCGCCCACCCTGGGCCGGCACAACGACGAGATCCTGCGCGGCCTGGGCCTTTCCAGTGATGAGGTGGCGTCGCTGCGCGCGGCTCGGGTGATCGGCGAGCGGGTGCTGAACGCGTAACCGCGGCTGAAGGCGTCAGCGGCGATAGGCATGCGCGCGGTGCTCGATGCGGCCGATGTACAGCACGCGGTCGTCCTCGAGCGCCCGGAATGTGACGCGGTAATCGCCGCGGCGCGCGAGGCGCCAGCCTTCGAATTCGAATCGCAGCGGCTTGGACAGCCGGTACGGGTCAGCCGGCAATGTGAGGGTGATGAATTCGGCGATCGCAGCGGCGACTCGGTGCGCAAGCCGGTCGAGGGAGCGCGACGCCGACGGCGACAGCTGGACGGACCACGGTGTCTTCGGCCCGGTCACTTCAAGCCGTAGCGCCGGCGAATCTCTTCGCCGCTGACCGTCTTTCCGGCGGCGTAGTCGGCGTCGGCCTGGGCGAGCTCGTCGGCCACGCCCGGCGTCCGCAGCGCGTGCAGAGTCTCGTTGAGCGACTCGAGGTCGTCGGCGGACATGAGAACTGCCGCGACGCGGCCGTGCCGGGTGATCTGGATGATTTCGTGGGTCGTGTCGGCCTCGTCGACCAGCGCGGAGAGCTTGTCCTTGGCCTCGGTCAGCGGCACCGTCTTCATGAGTCCGCAGTATAGCCCGGACCTTGGCCAATCAATGGCTCGATAAATAGCCGGGAGAAACCGATGTCGCTAGGAGGCCGCTTCGTGGCACGAGAGCTCCAACTGCCCAATCAACCGCAGGGCGGTCGGCTCCCCGCGAGGCTTTGGTAAACCGCTCGTCACATGCCAAGCTGCTGGGCATGGCCATCGAGATCGCCCGCCCCAAGCTCGAAGGAAACGTCGCGGTCGGCGAGGACCGCCAGATCGGCTTCGCCGAGTTCGGCGACCCGCAGGGGCGTGCGATGTTCTGGCTGCACGGGACCCCCGGTGCCCGCCGTCAGATTCCGGTCGAGGCTCGCGTCTACGCCGAGAACCACCACATCCGCCTGATCGGCCTGGACCGACCCGGAATCGGCTCGTCGACACCCCACCGCTACGAGAACATCCGGGCGTTCGGTGACGACCTGCGCACGATCGCCGACACGCTGGGCATCGACAAGATGGCCGTCATCGGCCTGTCCGGCGGCGGCCCCTACGCGCTGGCCTCCGCCGCGGTGCTGCCCGACCGGGTGGTCGCCGCCGGCGTGCTCGGCGGCGTCGCGCCGTTCGTCGGCGACGAGGGCATCACCAGCGGCCTGATGAACCTGGGCAAGCGGGTGGCGCCGCTGCTGCGGCTGGGCGGTGACCCGCTGCGGATCGGCGCGAGCCTGATGGTCCGGATGATCCGCCCGGTGGCGAACCCCGCGCTGTATCTGTACGCCGCGATATCGCCCGAGGGCGACCGGCGCCTGCTCACCCGGCCCGAGTTCGGGGCCATGTTCCTCGACGACCTGCTCAACGGCAGCCGCAAGCAACTGGCGGCCCCGTTCAACGACGTCATCCTGTTCACCCGGGACTGGGGATTCCGGCTCGACGAGGTCAAGGTCCCGGTCCGCTGGTGGCACGGCGACCACGACCACATCGTTCCGTTCGCCCACGGCGAGCACGTGGTGTCGCGGCTGCCCGACGCCGAGCTCTATGTGCTGCCGGGCGAAAGCCATCTGGCCGGGCTGGGGCGCGGCGAGGAGATCCTGGCCACCCTGATGAAGATCTGGGACGAGCAGTAACCTGCTCACGTGCTGCTGGCTTCCCTGAATCCCGCGCTGGTCACCGCCACCGACCTCGCCGACGCGGTACGCATCGACGGCGTCGCGTTGAGCCGCGGCGACCTGCTCGGCGCCGCGACGTCGGTGGCCGAACGGGTCGCCGGCGCTGACCGGGTCGCGGTGCTGGCCACGCCCACCGCGGCGACGGTGCTGGCGGTCACCGGCTGCCTGATCGCCGGCGTCCCGTTCGTCCCGGTGCCGGCCGACATCGGTACGTCCGAACGCCGCCACATGCTCACCGACTCCGGCGTGCAGGCCTGGCTGGGGCCCCCGCCGGACGAGCCGGAAGGGTTGCCGCACATCCCTGTCCGGCTGCATGCGCGCTCCTGGCACCGGTATCCCGAGCCGCCGCCCGATGCCACCGCGATGGTCATCTACACCTCCGGCACCACCGGGCTGCCCAAGGGGGTGGTGCTGAGCCGGCGCGCGATCGCCGCCGACCTCGACGCACTGGCCGAAGCCTGGCAGTGGACCGCCGAGGACGTCCTGGTGCACGGACTGCCGCTGTTCCACGTGCACGGCCTGGTTTTGGGCCTGCTCGGGTCGCTGCGCGTGGGAAACCGCTTCGTGCACACCGGAAAACCGACACCGGCCGGTTATGCCCAGGCGTGTGCGGAAGCCGGCGGCACGCTGTACTTCGGGGTGCCCACGGTGTGGTCGCGGGTGGTGGCCGACGAGGGCTCCGCGCGGGCGCTGAGCCGGGCGCGGCTGCTGGTCTCCGGCAGCGCACCGCTGCCGGTCCCGGTGTTCGACGGGCTCGCCGGGCTCACCGGGCACCGGCCCGTCGAACGCTACGGCGCCTCGGAGTCGCTGATCACGCTGTCCACGCGCGCGGACGGTGAGCGGCGCGCCGGCTGGGTCGGCCTGCCGCTGCCCGGCGTGCAGACCCGGCTGCTCGACGAGGACGGCGGCCCCGCGCCGCACGACGGGGAAACCGTTGGCAGGCTGCAGGTTCGCGGGCCGACGATGTTTGACGGCTACCTCAACCGGCCGGACGCCACCGCCGAGGCGTTCGACACCGACGGCTGGTACCGCACCGGGGACGTCGCGGTCATCGACGGCGGCGGGATGCACCGCATCGTCGGGCGCGAGTCCGTCGACCTGATCAAGTCCGGCGGATACCGCATCGGTGCGGGCGAGATCGAAACGGCCTTGCTCGGGCATCCGGGCGTGGGCGAGGTGGCCGTCGTCGGGGTGCCCGACGACGACCTGGGCCAGCGCATCGTCGCCTACGTCGTCGGGGCGCCGGACGTCTCCGCCGACGAGTTGGTCAACCATGTCGCCCAGGAGCTTTCGGCCCACAAGCGGCCGCGCGAGGTGCGCTTCGTGGATTCGTTGCCCCGCAACGCCATGGGCAAGGTGCTCAAGAAGCAGTTGCTGTCCGAAGGCTGAGAGCGCGGCCTGTCCCCGAGCACGACGGCGCGGCGTCGCGCTACCGTCGTTACCGTGTCGATCCACACGGACCCCGGCGTCACGCCGATGAGGCGGGTGGCGGCCGCCTGTCTGGTCGGCTCCGCCATCGAGTTCTACGACTTCCTCATCTACGGCATCGCGGCGGCGCTGGTGTTCCCCACCGTGTTCTTCCCGCATCTGAGTCCGGCAATGGCCACGGTCGCCTCGATGGGCACGTTCGCCACCGCGTTTCTCTCCCGGCCGCTGGGCGCGGCCGTGTTCGGGCACTTCGGGGATCGGCTGGGCCGCAAGAAGACGCTCGTCGCCACGTTGCTGATCATGGCCGTGTCCACGGTGGGGGTGGGCCTGGTGCCCACCCCCGCGGCCATCGGGGGCGCCGCCCCGCTGATCCTGATCGCCCTGCGGGTGCTGCAGGGGTTCGCCGTCGGCGGCGAGTGGGCGGGGTCGGCGCTGCTGAGCGCCGAGTACGCGCCCGCGGGCCGGCGCGGCCGGTACGGCATGTTCACCCCGCTGGGCGGGGGTGTCGCGCTGGTGCTGACCAGCCTGGTGTTCCTCGGCGTGAACGCGACCATCGGCGAGCGCAGCGCCGCGTTCCTGCAGTGGGGGTGGCGGGTTCCGTTCCTGATCAGCGCCGCGTTGATCGTCGTCGCCCTGTACGTTCGGCTCAACATCGGGGAGACCCCGGTGTTCGCGGGCGAGAAGGCCCGCAACGCCGTCACCGAGGCGCCGATCAAGGAGGTGCTGCGCCGCGAGTACCGCACGATCGTCCTGGCCGGTGGCAGCGTTGTCAGCGGATTCGGATTCGTCTACATGGCCAGTACGTACCTGGCTCGGTACGCGCAGAGCGAACTGGGGCATTCCCGCACCCTCATCCTGGTCGTCGGGGTGCTGGGCGGGTTGGCGAGCATCGCGCTCGTCGCGGTCTCTGCGAGCCTGTCCGATCGGGTCGGGCGACGCCGGATGATGCTGGTGGGGAGAGTGGCGTCGCTGCCGTGGTCGCTGGTCGTGATCCCGCTGATGGACACCGGCAGCCCCGTCCTGTTCGCGGTCGCGATCGTGGGCATGTACGCCGTCGGCGCCATCGCCGCGGGCCCCACGGCGTCGTTCGTGCCCGAACTGTTCGCCACCCGCTACCGCTACACCGGCGCCGCGCTGTCCAGCAACCTCGCGGGCATCCTCGGCGGGGCGTTGCCGCCGCTGATCGCCGGGACTCTGCTGGCCAGCTTCGGCAGCTGGGCGCTGAGCCTGCTGCTTGCCGCGCTGGTGTCGGTCAGCCTGGTGAGCACCTACTTGCTGCCGGAGACCAACGGGGCGGCGCTGGGGTCGGCCGCGTCGCCCGACCTGCAGCGCAACGGCTGCCGCTGACTCAGTTGGCGTGCAGTTCGGCGTTGAGCGTGATGCCCCGGCCGTCGCGGGCCACCACCTCGACTGACCCGGTGCGCGAATTGCGGCGGAACAGCATGTTCCCGGCGCCGGAGAGCTCCCTGGCCTTGACCACTTTGCCGGCCGGCGTGGTCACCTTGGTGCCCGCGGTGACGTAGAGGCCGGCCTCGACGACGCAGTCGTCGCCGAGCGAGATGCCCAGCCCCGCGTTCGCGCCCAGCAGGCAGCGCTTCCCGATCGAGATGACATCCGTACCGCCGCCGGACAGCGTGCCCATGATCGATGCCCCGCCGCCGACGTCCGACCCGTCGCCCACCACCACACCGGCGGAGATGCGGCCTTCGACCATCGACGCGCCCAGCGTGCCGGCGTTGAAGTTGACGAAGCCCTCGTGCATCACGGTGGTGCCCGGGGCCAGGTGGGCGCCCAGGCGCACCCGGTCGGCGTCGGCGATGCGCACCCCTGTCGGCACGACGTAGTCGACCATCCGCGGGAACTTGTCGACACCGTAGACGGTCACCGGTCCGCGGCGGCGCAGCCGGGTCCGGACCGCCTCGAACCCGTCGACGGCGCAGGGCCCGTGGTTGGTCCACACCACGTTGGTCAGCACCCCGAACAGCCCGGTGGCGTTCAGGCCGTGCGGGGCCACCAGCCGGTGCGAGAGCAGATGTAACCGCAGGTAGGCGTCGTAGGAGTCGGTCGCGACATCGTCGAGCGAGCCGATCACCGTGCGCACCGCGACGGTCTCGGTGCCGCGGTCCTCGTCGCGGCCGACCAGCGCGGCCAGGTCCGGGGGAACGTCGGACGCGGCGAGCCGCGAGGTGGTGGTGGTGCCCGATTCGGTCAATTCCGGTGCGGGGAACCAGGTGTCGAGGATCGATCCGTCCGAGGCCAGCGTCGCCAGCCCGATTCCTGCAGCTCCAGTCACGGCGGTCAGGTTACTTTCTCCGGCCGAGCAGACACAAAAGCGCCCTCTTTGGGGCCGCAAATAGGAGCTTTTGCGTCTGCTCGGCATACTTGGGATCGTGCTGGACTTGCGCGGGGACCCGATCGAGTTGACCGCGGCGCTGGTCGACATTCCCAGCGAATCGCGGCACGAGGCGCGCCTGGCCGACGAGGTGGAGGCCGCGCTGCGCGCCCAGACGTCGGGCTTCGAGATCGTCCGCAACGGCAACGCCGTCCTGGCGCGCACGTCGCTGGGCCGGCCGTCGCGGGTGCTGCTGGCCGGACACCTCGACACCGTCCCGGCCGCCGGCAACCTGCCCAGCCGCCGCGACGGCGACCTGCTGTGCGGCTGCGGGGCCGCCGACATGAAGTCCGGTGACGCGGTGTTCCTGCACCTGGCCGCCACCGTGGCCGACCCCGCGCACGACCTGACGCTGGTGTTCTACGACTGCGAGGAGATCGAGGCCGCCGCAAACGGCTTGGGACGCATCGAGCGCGAGCTTCCGGACTGGCTGGCCGCCGACGTGGCCGTCCTGGGCGAGCCCACCGGCGGCTACATCGAAGCCGGCTGCCAGGGGACGCTGCGCGTGGTGATCGGGGCCACCGGCACCCGCGCGCATTCAGCGCGTTCCTGGTTGGGCGACAACGCCATTCACAAGCTGAGCCCGGTCCTGGACCGGCTGGCGCGATACCGGGCGCGCTCCGTGGACATCGACGGGTGCACCTACCGCGAGGGCCTGTCGGCGGTGCGGATCGAGGGCGGTGTGGCCGGCAACGTGATCCCCGACGCGGCCTCGGTGACGGTCAACTTCCGTTTCGCGCCCGACCGGTCGGCGGCCGCCGCGCTGGCGCACGTGCACGAGGTGTTCGACGGGCTCGACGTGGCAATCGAGCAGACCGACGCCGCATCGGGCGCCCTGCCCGGGCTGGCGCAGCCCGCCGCCAGGGCCCTGGTCGAGGCCGCCGACGGGCGCGTCCGGGCGAAATACGGCTGGACGGACGTGGCGCGGTTCGCCGCCCTGGGCATCCCGGCGGTCAACTTCGGGCCCGGCGACCCCAACGTCGCGCACAAGCGCGACGAGGCGGTGCCGGTGGGCAACATCACCGCGGCCGTGGACGTGTTGCGGGCATACCTGAGCGCATGAGTGCCGAGCCGGCCAATCGCGGCCATATCGGCGTCCCCCTGGCGGTCCTCACCGCCCTGTTGGATCGGCTTGGACACCACGAACCGGCCGCCATCATCGGCGGTTTGGCCGTCGATCCCCTCGGCGCGGCGGGCTTTCCCGAGATCATCACGACGGTCACACACCTTCACGAGGTCCTCGGCGGCCAGATCTACGAATCGTCACTCGCACGGGCGAGGGCATGGGCGTTGCCGTTGCCGAGGTGGCCGCCTACGCATACGACCAAATCGAGCGGGTCCGCACGGAACCGCAGGCGGTCTCGGAATAAGCGGAGAGTTGTGCCCGACGTGCGTAGCTCACCGTCGCACCACTTGCTACACTTCGTCGGTGGCCAGGACCATCGCGCAGCGTGAGCTCCGCAACGACAACGCCAAGGTGATCGACGCGGTGGCTGCGGGGGAGACGTTTGTCGTCACCCGCAACGGTGAGCCGGTGGCCGAGTTGAGCCCGATCCGAACCGGTCGCCGCCGCACCTTCGTCTCCCGCGACGACGTCGCGGCGCTGGCGGCCGCCGCCGCCGTGCGCATCGACCACCGCCGGTTCCGCGCCGACCTGGACCGGTCGATCGACCAGGGCCTCTGAGCCGTGGCGTCCGGCCTTCTCGACACCTCGGTGGTCGTCGACTGGCATGACCCGGCCGTGATCGCCGCGCTGCCCGACGAAATGGCGATCTCGGCGATCACCGCGGCCGAACTGGCGTCCGGTCCGCATTTGGCCGGCGACCCGGTCGAAGCGGCCAGGCGGCAGGCCCGGCTGCAGGAAGTCGAATCGATACTGGAACCGATTCCCTTCGACGCGGCGGCCGCGCGCAGTTATGGACTCGTCGTCGCCGCCGTGGTCGGTGCAGGCCGGATGCCGCGGAGCCGTTTCGCCGACCTGCTGATCGCGGCGACCGCGCACGCGAGCGGCCTCGATCTCTACACCCGAAACGGGGCGGACTTCGCCGGGCTGGACGGCCTGGTCCGGGTCTTCGACGTCTGAGCCGTCTGAGCCATCGGGGCCATCGGGGCGTGACGACCAACTCGACGCTGCCGACGCCCGCGTTCGCGACGACGGCCAGCACGGGCGCGTTGGGCGCCGAAACCACTTGCCGCCGCCCACGCCGGGGCGCCCTCGCCCTGGAACGCCTCGTTGTACGAGGTCCCGATGGAAGTCGAGCAGGCTGACCATGCCGTGCGACGCGACCGGCGACGCGGCGCCAGTGGTCAGCGCGGTGATCAGCGATCCGACCGCAACCAGACTGGCCGCACGGGAAGGGCGGATCTGCATCGTGCCTTCAACCCGCGTTGCTCACGGGCTCGGAGCCACTGCAAACCGTGATGGCTAATGGTCGCTGCGGCAACATGATCGGGTCACGGTTCGCGCACAATGCGGCGCGCCGGTCAACGCTATCCGTCGCACCGCCGGGCCTGCGCGTCGGCGTCGGCGGCCGCCGCGCGCATCCCCACCGCGGCCAGCTCGCCGGACACCGTCTGCAGCGCGGCCGCGTCGCCAGCGGCCAGTGCCCGCGCGTGGGCGAGGGCGAGATTGCCGGTGAGACAATCGATCTCGTCGCAGAGTCGGGCCAACGGGTCCGCGGCGCGAATGTTGCCGAGCCGTACGGTCTCGTACCACGCCCGCAGCGCCGTGCCGGGCTGGCCGCCGCGTTCGGCCATGCGCGCGGCGTCCCGGGCGGCGGCCACCGCGCCGTGTGCGTCGCGCACCGCGGCCAGCCGCCAGGCCCGCGCCACACCGAGCTCGGGGGCGAACAGCGCCGACTTGGTGCCGTGGCGGGATTCGGCCCTGCTCAATGCCTTTGCCGCCGCGGCGGTGTCGCCCTGCTGCGCCAGCGCGGTGGCCAGCAGTGTCAACGACAGTGGTCCCCACGAATACCCCGTGCGTTCCAGCGTGGTGGCGGCCGGCCCGAGCAGCGCCGCGGCACGGCCGAATTCCCCGGCGGCGATCAGCACATGGGCCAGCAGGACCTCGCCGATCGCGCGGCCCGGCTGCTGTAGTTCGGCGAAATCGGTGAACTGCTGGGCCAGTTCGGCGGCCGCGTCGAGCCGGCCAGTCATCATCAGCGCAGTGGTCTGCCCCAAACCGATGGTGAAGCGCAGCAGCCCGGGATGCTCAGCGGCCAGGGCCCGTCGGGCCAGCGGCTCGACATCGTCGAACCGGCCCTGCCGCGCCGAGCACAGCGCGGCCGCGCTGGCGGCCCAGGCCACCGCCTGGTCGTCGGCCGCCGGCGACGCCAGCACCTCCCCGGCGATCTCGACGGCGTGGGCGACGTTGCCCGCGTTCATCGCGAACGTGGCGCTCAGCGCCTGCAGGGTTGTCAACGAGGCGGCATCGGTGACCCGGTTGCGCACGGTCCGCAAAAACGCGGTCGCGCGTTCGGGTTCGCCGAGCATCCAGAACTGATTGGCCGCCCGCAACAGCGTGAACGCCATCAGCTCCGGTTCGGATAGCGCGGCCGGGTCGACCCCGGCCAGCACCGACTCGGCCTCGCGGCCGCGCCCCTGCCACGCCAGGGCATGGGCCAGTGGCAGTCGCGCCGCGAGGTCCCCGGAGCGGTCCAGCGCCGAGCGGGCCAGCCGCTCGCCCAGGTCGAGGTCGCCCAGCCGCAGGGCCTGCTCTGCGGCGGCGACCACCTCGGCGACCGGCTGCTGCGCGTCGCTGTCCAGCGCCAGGGACGCCAGCCGCAGCCGCTCGCTGAGATGCTCGGGCGCACGCCGGGACAGCAACGTCACGATCTCGGTGCGCCGCCGCCGGGCGCCGTCGGCTCCGAGCGCGGCCCGGGCCCGCTCGGCGAACAGCGGGTGCGCGGTGTAGACCACCGGCACGCCGCGTTCCCGCGTCTCCGCCGCGCCCCATTCCCGGGCCTGCTCCACCGCGCCGTCGCCGGCCAGCACCGCCAGGTCGGCCAGCGCCAGCGGCTCCTCGACGGCCAGGTAGTCCAGCACCGACCGGGCCGGCGCGGGCAAGGCGGCGATGAACGCGTCGACCTCGGCCGGGTCGGTCGGCCCGCCGGGCGCCTCGATGTCGATGCGGTCCAGCAGGGCGTCGGTCCACAGCGCCGCGATGGCCTCGGGGGCGGCGTCCGCACGGACGGTGACGATCAGCCGGGCGGTGCCGGCCAGCGCCAACTGATAGACCAGCGTGGCCGACAGGATGTCCAGCTCGTGGGCGTCGTCGACGACCAGCAGCAGGTCTTCACCGCCCGCCGCCAGCGAGGCCCGGGCCGCCCGCAACAACGCCGCCGGCTTGCCGATGTCCGCGATCGCGACCAGATGGCCGAAGGCCCCGAACGGCACCGCCCGTTCGCTCGGGGTGCCGGTGACCCACCTGGCGAGCACGTTGGGGTGCCGGCGGGCGAGGTGCTCGGCGGCCAGCCGCGCCAACGTGGACTTGCCGACGCCGTCGGGTCCGAGCACTACCGCACCGGCGCCGTCGGCCAGGGCGTCGTTCAGCCGGTCCAGCGCCGCCGCATGCCGCGGAACGTTCCATCGAATCGGCACTGCCGGATCTTATTGCGCGGGCGAGCCCCGGCGGGGCGCATCGGCGGGCGTGCCGTCGGGGGCTTGGTCTACCTTTGGCGGATATGGGTCCGGGAGGCAATCCGTCAGGCAGCTGGGCTGTCTGCGTCTACTGCGCGTCCGCGCCGACTCATCCCGAATTACTCGGCCTGGCCGCCGAACTCGGCGAGGCGATCGCCGAGCGCGGCTGGACCCTGGTCTGGGGTGGTGGCCGCGTGTCGGCGATGGGGGCGGTCGCCGGCGCGGCGCGGGCCCGCGGCGGCCACACCGTCGGCGTCATCCCGCAGCACCTGATGCGCCGCGAGATCGCCGACACCGACGCCGACGAGCTGATCGTCAGCGACACGATGCGCGACCGCAAGCGCACGATGGAAGACCTCGCCGACGCGTTCATCGTCCTGCCCGGCGGCGTCGGCACCCTCGACGAGCTGTTCGACGCATGGACCACCGGCTACCTCGGCATACACGGCAAGCCGATCGTGCTGCTGGACCCGCTGGGGCATTACGAGGGGCTGTGGGTGTGGTTGTGCGGGCTGGCCGACCGCGGTTACGTCTCGCAGGCGGCGATGGACCGGTTGGTGCTGGTCGACAAGGTGAGCGCCGCGCTGGAGGCGTGCGCGCCCGCCTGAGTCATCCCTCAGCGGGCCGTCCCCGGCCCGCGTCGTCGCCCGGCGGGGTTGGATGGTCGGACTCCTCAGCGGGCCGTCCCCGGCCCGCATCGTCGCCCGATAGGCTGGCCGCCGAGCTGGACTGTGCACAGGAATGAGGGGTCGACGTGTCCGATCACGACGGGGGAATGCGCAAGGCGGTCGGCCTGACCGACATCGCATTCAGGCTGCCGGGCGTACTTGCCGACCTGCCGGTCATCCTGCGCGGGGCGCTGACGGGTCTGCTGGCGCGGCCGGGTTCCCGGAAGTCGATCGGCACGGTGTTCCAGGACCGGGCCGCCCGTCATGGCGACCGGGTCTTTCTGAGGTTCGGCGACCAGGAGGTGACCTACCGTGACGCCAACGCGGCCGCCAACCGTTATGCCGCGGTGCTGGCCGCGCGCGGCGTCGGCAAGGGTGACGTCGTCGCGATCATGCTGCGCAACTCGCCCAGCACCGTGCTGGCCATGCTGGCCACGGTCAAGTGCGGTGCCGTCGCCGGGATGATCAACTACCACCAGCGCGGCGAGGTGCTGGCGCACAGCCTGGGCCTGCTGGACGCCAAGGTGTTGATCGCCGAGACCGACCTGGTGAGCGCGGTCGCCGACTGCGGAACCGCCGGCAGCACCGAGACGCTCACGGTCGAAGACCTCGAGCGGTTCGCCATGAGCGCCCCGGCCACCAATCCGGCGTCCGCCTCTTCCGTGCAGGCCCGTGACACCGCGTTCTACATCTTCACCTCGGGCACCACGGGATTCCCCAAGGCCAGCGTGATGACGCATCGCCGGTGGTTGGCCGCGCTGGCCGCGTTCGGCGGCATGGGCCTGCGGCTGAAGAGCTCCGACGCGCTGTACTGCTGCCTGCCGCTTTACCACAACAACGCGTTGACGGTGGCGTTGTCCTCGGTGATCAACTCCGGGGCGACGCTGGCGCTGGGCTCGTCGTTCTCGGCGTCCAAGTTCTGGGACGAGGTGATCGCGAGCGAGGCCACCGCGTTCATCTACATCGGCGAGATCTGCCGCTACCTGCTCAACCAGCCGCCCAAGCAGACCGACCGGGCGCACAACGTGCGGATGATCGCGGGAAACGGG
This sequence comes from Mycobacterium sp. TH-M103, assembly GCF_057473785.1. Classification (NCBI taxonomy): domain Bacteria; kingdom Bacillati; phylum Actinomycetota; class Actinomycetes; order Mycobacteriales; family Mycobacteriaceae; genus Mycobacterium; species Mycobacterium sp. TH-M103. Next base: position 10,461 of record NZ_JBYCLG010000367.1, on the reverse strand, counting down.
CTGCGCCCGGAGATCTGGGACGAGTTCACCGAGAGGTTCGGCATCGGCCGCGTTTGCGAGTTCTACGCCTCGAGCGAGGGCAACGCCGCGTTCATCAACGTCTTCAATGTGCCCCGGACCACCGGACTGTTCCCGATGCCGCTGGCCTACGTGGAGTACGACCCCGACACCGGCGCACCGCTGCGCGACGAGAGCGGGCGGGTGCGCCGGGTCCCGGCCGGCCAGCCCGGCCTGCTGCTCAGCCCGGTCAACAAGCTGCAGCCGTTCGACGGCTACACCGACCAGGAGTCGAGCGAGAAGAAGTTGGTGCGCAACGCATTTCGCGAGGGTGACTGCTGGTTCAACTCCGGGGACGTGATGAGCCCGCAGGGCCTTTGGCACGCCGCCTTCGTCGACCGGCTCGGCGACACCTTCCGGTGGAAGGGCGAAAACGTCGCCACCACGCAGGTCGAGGCGGCGCTGGCGTCCGACGGCTCCGTCGAGGACTGCACGGTGTTCGGTGTCGAGGTGCCCCGCACCGGCGGGCGCGCCGGCATGGCCGCGATCAAGCTGCGCGAGGGTGCCGAGTTCGACGGGCAGTCGCTGGCCCGCGCGGTGTATTCGCAGCTCCCCGCGTATGCCTTGCCGCTGTTCGTGCGGGTGGTGGACTCGATCGAGCAGACCACGACGTTCAAGAGCCGCAAGGTGCAGTTGCGCGACCAGGGTTACGGTCCCGACGTCAAGGACCCGCTGTACGTGCTGGCCGGCCGGGAGGAAGGCTACGTGCAGTACTACGACGACTACCCCGACGAGGTGGCGGCCGGTAAGCGACCGCGGGGCTGAAGGGCCCGGGGCCGTCGGTTCGAGCCGGTAAGCGACCGCAGGGCTGACGTGAGACGCCCCTGCGTGCGCCGAGATCGACGTTTTGCAGCTGGAGTGCGAGCAGCGGCCTGCAAAACGTCGATCTCGGCGCAATGGGGCCTGCGCGCCGCGGGGTTTGCGGGAACCAGGCACCATGTATGCGTGCAGTCCACGCTGTGCGGCCGCCCGGTCGCAGGGGATCGCCCGCTGATCATGGCGATCGTCAACCGCACCCCGGATTCGTTCTACGACCGCGGTGCGACCTTCAGCGACGGCGCGGCCCGGGACGCGGTCCACCGGGCCATCGCCGACGGCGCCGACGTGATCGACGTGGGCGGTGTCAAAGCGGGGCCCGGTGACAGCGTCGACGCGGCCACCGAGATCGCCCGCCTGGCGCCGTTCATCGAGTGGCTGCGCGGCGCCTATCCGGACCAGCTGATCAGTGCCGACACCTGGCGTTCGGAGGTGGCCAGGGTGGCCTGCGCCGCCGGCGCGGACCTGATCAACGACACCTGGGGCGGCGTCGACCCCGCCCTGCCCGCGGTGGCCGCCGAGTTCGGCGCGGGACTGGTGTGTTCGCACACCGGGGGCGCGCTGCCGCGCACCCGCCCGTTCCGGGTGAGTTACGGTACATCGGCCCGCGGCGTGGTGGACGACGTGATTCGCCAGGTCACCGGCGCCGCCGACAGGGCCGTTTCGGCCGGGGTGGCCCCCGACAGGGTGCTCATCGACCCGGCCCACGACTTCGGCAAGAACACCTTCCACGGGCTGGCTCTGTTGCGTCACGTGGGCGATCTTGTTAACACGGGGTGGCCGGTGCTCATGGCTTTGAGCAACAAGGACTTCGTCGGGGAGACTCTTGGAGTGGAATTGACCGAGCGGCTCGAGGGAACATTGGCGGCCACTGCGCTGGCGGCGGCCGCGGGCGCGCGAATGTTTCGGGTGCACCAGGTCGCTGCCACCCGGCGGGTTCTGGAGATGGTGGCCTCGATCCAGGGAACGCGCCCGCCCGCGCGCACCGTGAGGGGACTGGCATGACGGCATCCGAACTGGTCGCCGGCGAACTGACGGGTGAGGGGGCCGTGTCCGCCCGACCGGGGGATGTCTGGCTGCGCGACCGCTGGCACCGGCCCGGCTGGACCGTCGAGGCGCTGGAGGCCGCGAAGGGCGGGCGGACCATCTCCGTGGTGCTGCCCGCCCTCAACGAGCAAGACACCGTCCAATCGGTGATCGAGAGCGTCTCGCCGCTGATCCGGGACGGCGGGGGCCTCATCGACGAACTGATCGTGCTCGACTCCGGCTCGACCGATGACACCAAGAACCGCGCCATCGCCGCGGGCGCCCGCGTCGTCAGCCGGGAACAGGCGCTTCCCGAGGTGCCGCCCCGGCCGGGCAAGGGCGAGGCGCTGTGGCGCTCCCTGGCGGCCACCAGCGGCGACATCGTGGTGTTCGTCGACTCCGACCTGATCGACCCGCACCCGATGTTCGTGCCGTGGCTGGTCGCTCCGCTGCTCACCGGCGACTGCGTTCACCTGGTGAAAAGCTTCTACCGGCGACCCCTGCAGGTCGGCGACGCCGACGGCACCGCGGGAGAGACGGGCGGCGGGCGGGTCACCGAACTGGTGGCCCGGCCGCTGTTGGCGGCGTTGCGGCCGGAGCTGGGCCTCATCCTGCAGCCGCTGGGCGGGGAGTACGCCGCGAGCCGGGAATTGCTGACCTCGCTACCGTTCGCCCCGGGCTACGGCGTGGAGATCGGCCTGCTGGTCGATACCTTCGACCGGTTGGGGCTCGACGCGATCGCCCAGGTCAACCTGGGTGTGCGGGCTCACCGCAACAGGCCGCTGGCCGAACTGGGGGCGATGAGCCGTCAGGTCATCGCGACCCTGCTCTCACGCTGCGGGATCCCCGACTCCGGGGTCGGGTTGACCCAGTTCCTCTGTGGCGGGCCCGAGGGTTTCGGCTTCATCCCGCACACCTCGCCGGTGTCGCTGGCGGACCGGCCGCCGATGAAAACGGTCCGGCCACGTTGATCCCCGGGCTGTCGGCACGATAGGGCAGTATCGGTCACGTGGCGCTGGTGTTGCTGTACCTGGTTGTGTTGGTGCTGGTCGCGATCGTGCTGTTCGGTGCGGCCAGCCTGCTGTTCGGGCGTGGTGAGCAGCTGCCGCCCCTGCCGCGGGGCACGACGGCGACGGTGTTGCCCGCCTACGGCGTGACCGGCTCCGACGTCGACGCAGTCAAGTTCACCCAGGTGTTGCGCGGATACAAGACCAGCGAGGTGGACTGGGTGCTGGACCGGCTCGCCCGCGAGCTCGAGGCCCTGCGCGGCCAGCTGGCGGCGGTCGATGCCTCGGCCGCCGAGCGCGCCGCCCAGCCCGATCCGGTGGAACCCGAGGACGGCCAGGGTCGTCAGGACTCACATGAACGATGATGAGCTGGTTCGCTGCGACTGGGCGTCGGCGCGGCCCGGCCGCGATTTCGACCTGTACCGCGACTACCACGACCGGGAATGGGGCCGCCCGGTGCGCGGCGGGGTCGCGTTGTTCGAACGGGTGAGCCTGGAGGCCTTCCAGAGCGGGCTGTCCTGGCTGGTGATCCTGCGCAAGCGGGAGAACTTCCGGCGCGCCTTCTCCGGGTTCGACATCGAGAAGGTCGCCGGCTACACCGATGCCGACGTGCAACGGCTGATGGCCGACGAGGGAATCGTCCGCAACAGGTCCAAGATCGAGGCGACGATCGCCAACGCGCGCGCGGCTGCCGAGCTGGGATCTCCCGACGACATGTCCCGGCTGCTGTGGTCGTTTGCGCCGCCGCCGCGGCCCCGGCCGGCCGACGGCAGCCAAATCCCCTCGGCCAGCGCCGAATCGAAGGCGATGGCCCGCGAGCTGAAACGCCGTGGATTCCGCTTCGTGGGGCCGACCACCGCCTATGCGCTGATGCAGGCGACCGGGATGGTCGACGACCATATTCGTGCTTGCTGGGTGCCCGCGACAGGCGGATGAGGCGCGACAGCCGGGTCTTGGTGCAACCCGTGATCTCCATAGGGAACAATGGAGGGGTGATTTGGCAGTTCGATGTCGGGTGTGGCAGGAAGTTCGCTGGCGGGGCACGCTCGACGCCGACCAGGCCCGCTGAAGCGGGCCGGCCCGACTGTGGAGGGAGCACTCGATGGCGGCGATGAAGCCCCGGACCGGAGATGGTCCTTTGGAAGCGACCAAGGAGGGGCGCGGCATCGTGATGCGGGTACCACTCGAGGGAGGTGGTCGACTGGTCGTCGAGCTGACGCCCGACGAAGCCGCCGCCCTGGGTGACGAGCTCAAGGGTGTTACCAGCTCGACCTGAGGTTCGGCATGACCGAAGACCCGGGTGCTAAGCACACACCTTCCGGTAGACGTCCAGCGTCTGATCCGCGGCGTGCGCCCAGGAAAATTCTTCGATGCAGCGCTGCCGCCCCGCCCGGCCGTAGCGCTCGGCTTTTCCCGGGTCGGCGATCAGCTCGTTGACCGCTTCGGCCAATCCGGCCTGGTACCCGCAGGCGTCGTCGGGATCGTAATGTACCAATGACCCGGTGACACCATCGGCGACCACCTCGGGTATCCCGCCGACGTCGGAGGCCACCACCGCGGTCCCGCAGGCCATCGCCTCCAGATTGACGATGCCCAGCGGCTCATAGACCGAAGGGCATACGAAAACAGTTGCCGCCGAAAGTATTTCGCGTAGATCGCTCGTGGGCAGCATCTCCCGGACCCAGAACACGCCGGAGCGGGCGCGGGCCAGTTGCGCCACCGAGTTGCGCACCTCCTCGGCCAGCTCCGGGGTGTCGGGAGCGCCGGCGCACAAAACCAGCTGCACCCCGGGGCTGAAATGGTGCGCGGCGGCCACCAGGTGGGCGACGCCCTTCTGCCGGGTGATCCTGCCGACGAAGGCCACGATCGGCCTGTTCCGGTCCACCCCGAGTTCGGCCAGCAACGAGCCGCCGGGGTCCGCGGGTCCGGCGGGATACCAGACTTCGGCGTCGACGCCGTTGCGGATTACGTGCACCTTGGCAGGGTCCAGCGCGGGATACACCCGTAGGACGTCCTCGCGCATGCCGGAGCTGACCGCGATAACCGCGTCGGCCGCCAGCACCGCGGTGTGCTCGACCCACGTCGACACCCGATAGCCGCCGCCGAGCTGTTCGGCCTTCCACGGCCGCAGCGGCTCGAGGGAATGCGCGGTCAGCACATGGGGGATGCCGTAGAGCAAAGCGGTCAGGTGCCCGGCCAGGCCGGTGTACCAGGTATGCGAATGCACGACGGTGGCCGCCGACGCGGCGTTGACCATGACCAGGTCCGACGACAAGGTCGACAGTGCCGCGTTGGCGTCCTGCAGCCGCGGATCGGGCTGGTGGGCCTGCACCCCCGGGACTCCCGGGCGGGGCGCGCCCATGCAGTGCACGTCGACCTCGCAGAGCCGGCGCAGCTGGGCGACCAACTCGGTGACGTGCACCCCGGCCCCGCCGTAGACCTCCGGTGGGTACTCCCGCGTCATCATCGCCACCCGCATATCGGCACCGTAGTGCGGCGGCCGGGGGGTCCGCGAGTCGGGATGCGGTAGCACCGGGGCGGCAGCCGGTGGGTGGCGGCCGGTGGGCCGCGGCGCGGCCGGGCGAGCCAAATACCTTGACGGACAGAACGTCAGAACGGCAAAAGCGAGGACCCCCTGGCAGCGGTTCGCAACGGCCGATAGGTTTGTGCCATGAGGGAAGCGCCACACGTGCTGGGCATCGTCCTGGCCGGCGGTGAGGGCAAGCGCCTGTACCCGCTCACCGCGGACCGTGCTAAGCCCGCGGTTCCCTTCGGCGGCGCCTACCGGCTGATCGATTTCGTGCTGTCCAACCTGGTGAATGCCCGGTTTCTGCGGATCTGTGTTCTCACGCAATACAAGTCGCATTCACTCGATCGTCACATTTCGCAGAACTGGCGGTTGTCCGGCCTGGCCGGTGAGTACATCACCCCGGTGCCGGCGCAGCAGCGCCTCGGCCCGCGCTGGTACACCGGCTCGGCTGACGCGATCTACCAGTCGCTCAACCTGATCTACGACGAAGACCCCGACTACATCGTGGTTTTCGGTGCCGACCACGTGTACCGGATGGATCCCGAGCAGATGGTCCGGTTCCACATAGACAGCGGGGCCGGCGCGACGGTGGCCGGAATCCGCGTCCCGCGCAGCGAGGCCTCCGCGTTCGGGTGCATCGACGCCGACGACTCCGGTCGCATCCGCGATTTCGTGGAGAAGCCACTGGACCCGCCGGGAACCCCGGACGACCCGGAGTCGACGTTCGTGTCGATGGGCAACTACATCTTCACCACCAAGGTGCTCATCGACGCGATCCGCGCTGACGCCGACGACGACCACTCCGACCACGACATGGGCGGCGACATCATCCCGCGGTTGGTCAACGACGGGATGGCCGCGGTCTACGACTTCAACAACAACGAGGTCCCCGGCGCCACCGATCGCGACCGGGCCTACTGGCGCGACGTCGGGACGCTGGACGCGTTCTACGACGCGCACATGGACCTGGTGTCGGTTCATCCGGTGTTCAACCTCTACAACAAGCGCTGGCCGATCCGCGGCGAGTCGGAGAACCTGGCGCCGGCCAAGTTCGTCAACGGCGGCTCGGCGCAGGAGTCGGTGGTGGGGGCGGGCAGCATCATCTCGGCGTCCTCGGTGCGCAACTCGGTGCTGTCGTCCAACGTCGTGGTCGATGACGGCGCGATCGTGGAGGGCAGCGTGATCATGCCGGGCGCCCGGGTGGGCCGCGGCGCGGTGGTGCGGCACGCAATCCTGGACAAGAACGTCGTGGTAGGGCCCGGCGAGATGGTCGGGGTGGACCTGGAGCGGGACCGGGAGCGTTTCGCGATCAGCGCCGGTGGCGTCGTCGCGGTGGGCAAGGGCGTCTGGATTTAGCTCCGAGCAGACACAACCTCCCGCTTGCGGGGGACTGGTCACGGGGCTTAGGGGAGCTCCGGGACGAGCAGATGGGCGTCGTAACCGGCCCCCAGTGCAAGGTGACCGACCCGGCCGCGCGGCGAGCCGGCGTAGGCCGCCGGGAACTGGCCGGTGAGCGGGTTGCGCGGACACAGCCGGCGCCCGGCGACCACCAGCCGCAGCTGCTTGCCGGCGCGGAACAGCGTCGCCAAGGGGCCCAGCGCGACGTCGACCGCCACGACCTCGCCGGCGGACACCGGGCCGATGCATGCCGGCGCGGGCTCCCACGGCCGCAAGAGCTCGGGGTCCGGCGCGCGCAGTGCCACCCGCTGCCACCCGGTCCCGGCCATAGCCGTAGGACCCCTCGAATCCCACATACCGCCCGCCGCGCCACTTCTCCACGCCGACTAACAGGTTCGCGCCGTCGCAGCCGTCCAGTGAGATCCACAACCGTGCGGCCATGGGACCGGTTAGCTCGACATCCTCGGATGCTGTCCAATTGAAAGATGCTGTGCGAGAACGGCTTCGGAACGCAAAGCGACTGGACTCCGGTGGCGGGTCCGGGGAGAGCATTCCCGGGCCGCTCAGATACAGCGGCCGCCAACGGGTTCCGGCTAGCGGCCATTCCGCCTCTTCGCGCACCGCGGCGACGGTGTCGCGATCCTCGCGCACCTCGAGGCGCACGCTGCGCGACCCCGCCGCGCCGTCCAGCACGCCGCGGAAGAACTGCAGCTGTTCGTCGCGCGCGGCCGAGGCGTAGAAGGTCGCCCACTTGCCGCCGCGGTGGGTGTAGAGGCGGGCGGGGGCGGAGCCGCACTGCGTGAAGGCCCGGATGGAACCGCGGCTGTGCAGGTTGTCGTCGGAGAAGCTGCCGCACACCAGCATGGGCACCTCGATCGCCGACAGGTCGGGCACCAACGAGCGCCAGAAGTCGTCGCGCAGCGGGTGCTCGTCCTGCATCTGCGCGAGGTCGTAGGCCTGCCGCGTCGTCCAGGCGACGATGCGCCCCCACAGACGGGCGAACCCGCGTTCGCAGACGCCGCCCGGAAAGGTCAGATCGCGGTACGCGTCGGTCAGGCCCTCCCACGGGCAGATCGTCCGCAGCGCCGGCGGCCGCACGGGCGCGACGGCGTACTGGCTCATGGCCAGGTAGGAGACCCCGAGCATGACCACCCGGCCGTCGCACCAGGGCTGGCCGGCGATCCACTGCACGAGGTCGTTACTGTCCTCGGATTACTGGTGCGACAACAGCTTTCCGGCTCCGCCGGAATGGTCGCACCCGCGTGAGTCGGCGTTCACGACCGTGAACCCGCGCGCGGTCCACCACGCCGGGTCGGGCGCCTCCCAGCCGGTGAGCGCCGAGAACCTCACCGGCCGCGGCTGACGCAGCATGCGGTATTGCGCCGAGAACGTCCACCTCTTGCCCCGCCGCGCCGGCAGGGTGTCCTTGCCGTAGGGGTGGATGCTGAGCACCACTGGCCGAGGCGGACCGTCGGACTTACGAATTACATTGACAAGCAACGTGTTTCCATCGCGGGTCGGCGCCCCCACGTCGTGGTCGACGACGACGCCGGCCGGGGGTCGGTGACGGTGACGGGCGGTTTGACGATGCCGCGGATCCGGCTCAGGGCGTACCGCAGGGCGCCGGGCCGTCGCCACGGCCGGTCCAGGGCAGGCGCCGCGTTTCGGGTCACGCCGCTACCTTAAGGCGTGCGGCCAGGTGTCACCACAGGTGCGGCAGCAACCGGTAGCGCACGTCCCGGGTGTATTCGCGGTAGCCCGGCAACTCCGCGATGAGCACCTTCTCCTCGTCGAGGATGCGAAAGACGAGCATGACGACGCCGGGGATGACGAAGACAAGACCCCAGTAGGAACCGAGGGCCAGCGGCACGCCGACCATCATCACCACGTCTCCGGCATACATCGGATGCCGCACCAACCCATAGAGACCGCCGGTGACCAGTGTCTGACGCGCCTCCACCGTGACCGTGGCGGCGGCATAGCCGTTCTGGACGACCACCAGCATGGCGATACTCAGCCCGGCAGCTACCAGGAGATCACCGAGCAGGCAGAGCCACACGGGCACCGTCGACCAGCCCATCCGATGATCGAATGCGCTGAGCGCCATCATCGCGAAGAGATCGACGGAGAAGCCGGTCATGATGATCTTTTGGATCGTCCGGGTCTCCGCCCTTGGCCCGGCATGCATGCGTCGCCGCAGAGCCGCGAGGTTCGTCCGCGCCAGATAGATCGTGGGGACGATCGATGTCGTCGTGAACGTGGCGATGAAAACCCAGGCCTGCCAATAGTGCAGCGTGCCGGCAGGTACGAAGAGGGCCAGACCGAATGTGGCGAGTCCGAAGACCGAGGACACGGCCAGCCGAACGGCGGTCTTCACCAGGCCCCTAGCAACGCAGATCGCGGCGTCGAAAAGCCATGACACCAAACATGATCAGGGCACCATCGATGGCCAGCAACCACAGCAGCGGCACGGCGGTGAAGTCGCCGCCGACGCGCGGGATGTGGGCGAAAGGCTCCAGATCGAGCAACCACTGCGGGAACCCGGCCAGTGAACCCATCAGGTAGACGGCGACGAAGGCGACCAGCACGCCCCACGCCGCTGGTGCGAAACGGGGCGTGAGACCGAACAATCCGACCGTCACGGCGGCGAGCAACCACACCGCCGGCAACTGCGCGAGGGCGGTTCCACTCACCACCGCCAGCTTGCCGCCGACGTCGCCGGCGGCGACGCCGTAGACGAATCCGCCCACCGCACCGCTGGTCAGCATCGCCGCCGCGGATCCGGCCAATGCGGCCACCAGATGGCTTGTCAGCCAGCCGGTTCGCGATACCGCACCCGCCAGCGTCGTTTCCGCTCGTTGGCAGGATTCCTCCTGGTGCAAACGCAAGGTCAGCGAGATGGCGAAAGCGGCGGCCACCATCCCCATCATGGTGAACGCCACCGCGATGAACGCCTCCTCGAGCGCGGCGGTGCCGCCCATGCGCACCACCATGTCGTGCGCCAGCTGGCTGCCGCCCAGTTCGTCGCCGACGCCGTGCACCACGCTGCCCATCACCAGGCCGTAGAGGCACAGCCCGGCCGTCCACAACAACAGCGAGCCGCGGTCCAGCCGCCATGCCAGCCCGAAGGCGTTGCCCAACCCCGGTGCCGCGGCCCCGGGACCGGCGCGTTCATCCAGCAGTCCGGCGCCGACGTCGCGCGCGGCGAGCAGCCGATACGCCACCGCGGTGAGCACCGTCGCCGCCGTCAGGTCCACCGCCAACACCCACCAGTGATCGCCCGCATACGGCCTGACCTTTAGCGACCAGCCCAGCGGCGACAGCCACGACAGTGCGCCGTCACCGGCATCGCCGATGGCGCGCAACGTGAACGCGCCCGCCAGCACGGCGAACGCGGCCCCGCGCGCGAACCGCGCGCTCGACGACAGCTGCGCGGCCACCGCGGCCACAGCGGTGAACACCACGCCGGAGCCGGCCAGCGCCGCCCCGAAGGCGAGCGACCCGCCGGACGGCACGGCGGTGGTGAGCAGTCCGGCCGCACCGATCGCGCCGGTGGCCACGGATGCCCCGAACGACAGCAGCAGCGCCGCGCTCAGGCTGGCGTAGCGGCCCACCGCGGTCGAGTCG
>NZ_JBYCLG010000366.1:0-5063 GCF_057473785.1 Mycobacterium sp. TH-M103 | reverse complement strand
GGCGCTCTACGAGGTCGGGTTCAACCACTTCTTCCGCGGCAAGTCGCATCCCGGCGGCGGCGACCAGGTGTTCATCCAGGGCCACGCCTCCCCCGGGATCTACGCGCGCGCGTTTCTGGAGGGGCGCCTGACCGCCGACCAGCTCGACGGGTTCCGCCAGGAGCACAGCCACCCCGGCGGTGGGCTGCCATCCTATCCGCACCCGCGGCTGATGCCCGACTTCTGGGAGTTCCCGACGGTGTCGATGGGCCTGGGCCCGCTCAACGCCATCTATCAGGCGCGGTTCAATCACTACCTGCACGACCGGGGCATCAAGGACACCTCTGACCAGCACGTGTGGTGCTTTTTGGGCGACGGCGAGATGGACGAACCCGAGAGCCGCGGCCTGGCGCACGTCGGGGCGCTCGAGGGCCTGGACAACCTGACCTTCGTCATCAACTGCAACCTGCAGCGCCTCGACGGCCCGGTGCGCGGCAACGGCAAAATCATCCAGGAGCTGGAGTCGTTCTTCCGCGGCGCCGGCTGGAACGTCATCAAGGTGGTGTGGGGCCGCGAATGGGACGCGCTGCTGCACGCCGACCGCGACGGCGCGCTGGTGAACCTGATGAACACCACGCCCGACGGGGACTACCAGACTTACAAGGCCAACGACGGCGGGTACGTGCGGGACCACTTCTTCGGGCGTGACCCGCGCACCAAGGCGCTGGTGCAGAACATGAGCGACCAGGAGATCTGGAACCTCAAGCGCGGCGGTCACGACTACCGCAAGGTCTATGCCGCCTACCGCGCCGCCGTCGAGCACAAGGGCCAGCCGACGGTGATCCTGGCCAAGACCATCAAGGGCTACTCGCTGGGCGCGCACTTCCAGGGCCGCAACGCCACCCACCAGATGAAGAAGCTGGCACTGGAAAACCTCAAGTGCTTCCGCGACTCCATGCGGATCCCGAACAGCGACGACCAGCTCGACGAGGACCCCTACCTGCCGCCCTACTACCACCCCGGTTCCGACGCCCCCGAGATCCGCTACCTGCTCGACCGGCGCCGCACCCTGGGCGGATTCCTGCCGGAGCGCCGCACCAAGACCAAGGCGCTGCGGCTGCCCGGCCGCGAGACCTACGCCGCGCTGAAGAAGGGGTCCGGGAACCAGGAGGTCGCCACGACGATGGCGCTGGTGCGCACCTTCAAAGAGGTGATGCGCGACAAGGAAGTCGGGCCGCGGATCGTCCCGATCATTCCCGACGAGGCGCGCACGTTCGGCATGGACTCGTGGTTTCCGTCGTTGAAGATCTACAACCGGCTGGGCCAGCTTTACACCGCCGTGGACGCCGACCTGATGCTGGCCTACAAGGAGAGCGAAGTCGGGCAGATCCTGCACGAGGGCATCAACGAAGCGGGGTCGGTGGGGTCGTTCATCGCGGCCGGCACCTCGTATGCGACGCACAACGAGCCGATGATCCCGCTCTACATCTTTTATTCGATGTTCGGCTTCCAGCGCACCGGCGACGGCATGTGGGCCGCGGCCGACCAGATGACGCGCGGCTTCCTGCTGGGAGCCACTGCGGGCCGCACCACGCTGACCGGCGAGGGTCTGCAGCACGCCGACGGGCACTCGTTGCTGCTGGCCGCCACCAATCCCGCGGTGGTGTCTTACGACCCGGCGTTCGCCTACGAGATCGCCTACATCGTCGAAAGCGGGCTGGCCCGTATGTTCGGGCCGGACCCGGAGAACGTGTTCTTCTACATCACCGTCTACAACGAGCCCTACGTCCAGCCGCCCGAGCCGGACAACCTCGATCCCGAGGGCGTGCTGCGGGGCATCTACCGCTACCACACCGCCACCGAGCAGCGGGCCAACAAGGCCCACATCCTGGCCTCCGGGGTCGCCATGCCCGGGGCGCTGAAGGCGGCGGAGCTGCTGGCCGCCGAGTGGGACGTCGCCGCCGACGTGTGGTCGGTGACCAGCTGGGGCGAGCTCAACCGCGACGGCGTGGCCGTCGAGAAGGCCCGGCTGCTCCACCCCGACCGGCCCGCGAGCGTGCCCTACATCACCAAGGCGCTCGAGGGGGCCACCGGGCCGGTGGTCGCCGTGTCGGACTGGATGCGGGGGGTGCCCGAGCAGATCCGGCCGTGGGTGCCCAACACCTACGTGACGCTGGGCACCGACGGGTTCGGCTTCTCCGACACCCGCCCCGCCGCGCGGCGGTTTTTTAACACCGACGCCGAGTCGCAGGTGGTCGCGGTGCTCGAGGCGCTGGCGCGCGACGGCGAGATCGACCCGTCGGTGGCGGTCGCGGCTGCCCGGCAGTACCGCATCGACGACGTGCAGGCCGCCCCGGAACAGACGTCGGACCCCGGCGTGGCCTGAGGGCGCACCGCTTTGGCGGAAACTTCCTAAAAAAAGGCGTAGGTTTTAGGGGTGAACGACAACGCTTTCGCCGGTCCGTTTGCCAAGCATCCCCGGTCGCCCCTGGAGCTGCTGAACACCGTTCCCGACTCCGTGCTGCGCCGGTTGAAGCAGTACTCCGGCCGGCTGGCCACCGAGGCCGTCTCGGCCATGCAGGAGCGCTTGCCCTTCTTCGCCGAGCTGGAAGCGTCCCAGCGTGCCAGCGTGGCGCTGGTCGTGCAAACGGCGGTGGTCAACTTCGTGGAGTGGATGGGCGACCCGCACAGCAACGTCAGCTACACCGCGCAGGCCTTCGAGTTGGTACCCCAGGACCTGGCCCGGCGAATGCCGCTCCGCCACAGCGTGGACATGGTGCGGGTCACCATGGAGTTCTTCGAGGAGGTGGTGCCGCTGTTGGCCCGCTCCGAGGAGCAGCTGACCGCCCTCACGGTGGGGATCCTGAAGTACAGTCGCGACCTGGCGTTCACCGCCGCCACGGCCTACGCCGACGCGGCCGAGGCGCGCGGTACCTGGGACAGCCGCATGGAGGCCAGCGTCGTCGACGCGGTGGTGCGCGGGGACACCGGCCCCGAGTTGCTGTCCCGGGCGGCGGCGCTGAACTGGGACACCACCGCGCCGGCGACGGTGGTGGTCGGCACCCCCGCACCCGGTCGCGTCGACCCGGCCGGCACCGGCGATCCGGCCGGCAGCGAGCGCGCCAGCCAGGACGTCCGCGACATCGCCGCCCGGCACGGGCGGGCGGCGCTCACCGACGTGCACGGCACCTGGTTGGTGGCGGTCGTGTCCGGCCACTTGTCGCCGACCGATAAGTTCCTGACCGACCTGCTGAACGCGTTCTCCGACGGCCCGGTGGTCATCGGGCCGACGGCGCCCATGCTGACCGCGGCCTACCACAGCGCCAGCGAGGCCATCTCTGGAATGAACGCCGTCGCCGGCTGGAGCGGGGCGCCGCGGCCGGTGCAGGCACGAGAACTGCTGCCCGAGCGCGCCCTGATGGGCGACGCGTCGGCGATCGTGGCGCTGCACACCGACGTGATGGGACCGCTGGCCGACGCCGGGCCCACGCTGATCGAAACCCTCGAGGCCTACCTGGATTGTGGCGGGGCGATTGAGGCTTGTGCCAGGAAGTTGTTCGTTCATCCAAACACCGTGCGGTACCGGCTCAAGCGCATCACCGACTTCACCGGGCGCGATCCCACCCAGCCCAGGGACGCGTACGTGCTGCGCGTGGCGGCGACGGTGGGCCAGCTGAACTACCCCACCCATCCGGCCGGCGTAGCTGGCGGCGCCGTGACTCAGGTTCCGCTGCCGGTCCGGACCGGTGCGCCGCCGGCGTGAGCCCCCGGCGGGAGACAGTGACCCAAGCAACAGGTCTCGGAACGGTCTCGAACACATAGCTTCAAGAGCGGTTTTGTAGCCTCCATACAAAAACCTAAGACGAGGTTCATAATCTGTTACACCCGCCAAAACCGTTTCCACAGTGTTCTCTTAGACACGTGATCGCATTACTTGCGCCCGGGCAGGGTTCACAGACCGAGGGCATGCTGTTGCCGTGGCTCGAGCTGCCAGGCGCCGCCGACCAGATGGCCCTGTGGTCGAAGGCCAGCGGCCTGGATCTCGTGCGGCTGGGCACCAACGCCTCGACCGAAGAGATCACCGACACCGCGGTCGCTCAGCCGTTGATCGTCGCGGCCACACTGCTGGCCCACCAGGAACTGACCACGCGCGGGCTGCTCGCCGGTGCGGAGTTCATCGTCGCCGGTCACTCCGTCGGCGAGATCGCGGCCTACGCGATCGCCGGGGTGATGGGCGCCGACGACGCCGTGTCGCTGGCCGCCACGCGGGGCGCCGAGATGGCCAAGGCGTGCGCCGCCGAGCCCACCGGCATGTCCGCGGTGCTTGGCGGTGACGAGGCCGAGGTTCTGGCCCGCCTCGAGCAGCTCGACCTGTTCCCGGCCAACCGCAACGCCGCGGGGCAGATCGTGGCCGCCGGCGCGCTGACCGCGCTGGAGAAGCTCGCCGAGGACCCGCCCGCCAAGGCCCGGGTCCGCGCCCTCGGGGTGGCCGGGGCGTTCCACACCAAGTACATGGCGTCGGCCCTCGACGGCTACGCCGCCGCGGCGGCCGCGATCGCGACCGCCGAGCCCACCGCCACGCTGCTGTCCAACCACGACGGGAAGCCGGTGACCTCGGCGGCCGCTGGGATGGACACGCTGGTCGCCCAGCTGACCCAGCCGGTGCGCTGGGACCTGTGCACGCAGACGCTGCGTGAGCACGACGTGCAGGCGGTCGTCGAGTTCCCGCCCGCGGGCACTCTGACCGGTATCGCCAAGCGTGAACTTCGGGGAGTCACGGTCCGCGCCGTCAAATCACCCGCAGACCTGGACGCGTTGGTGGAACTCTGAGGGCCGGCTCGTCCGGCTTCAAGGCCGCTGCAACCAGATAGCACGTCAATCCGATTACCACACAACACATTACGAAGGGAATGGCCGTGGCCGTTAGTCAAGAAGAAATCATCGCCGGTATTGCCGAGATCATCGAAGAGGTCACCGGCATCGAGCCGTCCGAGGTCACCCCGGAGAAGTCGTTCGTCGACGACCTGGACATCGACTCGCTGTCGATGGTCGAGATCGCCGTGCAGACCGAGGACAAGTACGGC
>NZ_JBYCLG010000365.1:0-5771 GCF_057473785.1 Mycobacterium sp. TH-M103 | reverse complement strand
CGCAGACGCCGATCAGCATCGACTTCTGCATGCCGCGCACGATCTGGGCCAGCAGGTCCTGGCCCATCGCGTTGGTGCCCAGCCAGTGCCGGGTGTTGGGCGGCTGCAGCAGCGCGTTGAAGTCGAGGTCCTGATACGAATACGGCAGCAGCGGCGGCAGCGTGTAGCAGCCGACGAACAGCAGCGCCAGCAGCGTCAGGCAGACCACCGCGCCCCGGTTGCGGGCGAACCGCCGCAGCACCAGGGTGCGCTGCGAGGTGAACTTCGCGGCCTCGGAAGTCACGACACCCGCACCCTCGGGTCCAGCGCCGCGTAGAAGACGTCGGAGAGCAGCCCGGCCAGCAACACCACGGTGCCGGAGAACAGGGTGATGGCGGCGATGATGTTGGTGTCCTGGGTCGCGATGCCCTGCACCAGCCACTCGCCCATCCCGTGCCAGCCGAAGATCTTCTCGACGAACACCGCCCCCGTGACCAACCCGGCGACGCCGTAGGCGAACAGCGTGGCCAGCGGGATCAGCGCGGTGCGCAGCCCGTGTTTGACCAGGGCGCGCCGGCGGGTGAGCCCCTTGGCGCGGGCGGTGCGGATGAAATCCTGGCCCAGCACGTCCAGCATCGCGTTGCGCTGATACCGGCTGTATCCCGCCGCGGCGCCCAGCGCCAGCGTCAGCGACGGCAGGATCAGGTGCCGCAGGCGGTCGAGCAGGTGCGCCCAGGTTCCGCCCCGCACCCCGGGCGAGGTCTCCCCGGTGTAGTCGAACAGGTGCATGTCCAGCGCCCAGTTGACCCGCAGCGCCCCGAGGATCAGCAGGTTGGCGATGACGAAGGTCGGGGTGCTCAGCACCAGCAGTGCCATCGCGGTCACGACTCGGTCGCTGAGCCGGTACTGGCGGATGGCGCCCCACGCGCCGGCCACCACGCCCAACGCGGTGCCCACCACCGAGCCGATGACCAGCAGGCGCAGCGTGACGCCGACGCGGCGCCACAGCGTGGAGCCGACGGGCTGGCCGGTGATGGTGGTTCCGAAGTCACCCCGCACCGCGTGGGAGGCCCAGTCGGCGTAGCGGATCGGGACCGGCTTGTCCAGGCCGAGGGCGTGGGCCTTGGCGTCGATGACCGCCTGCGGCGGCCGGGGGTTGCGCTGCAGCAGGCTGTCCAGCGGCCGGAACGCGTACGACGTGAGGCAGTAGGTGAGGAAGGACGCCAGCGCCAGCAGCACGACATAGTTGAGCAACCGGCGCGCCAGGAAGCGGATCATGCCCGACTGGCCCGCCCGTGTCGCATGGGGACAGGTTATCGACCGGGGGGCGCGGCGGTGTGACGGCGGCGGCCAGAAGCCCGGATTGTTACGATGCACCGCAACGTTCCCGGGAGGCTGGCATGACGGTCACTGACGACTATCTCGCCCACAACGCGGACTACGCGAGCTCCTTCGAGGGCCCGCTTCCGATGCCGCCGAGCAAACACGTCGCGGTCGTGGCGTGCATGGACGCCCGGCTGGACGTCTACCGCATGCTGGGCATCGGCGAGGGCGAGGCCCACGTCATCCGCAACGCCGGCGGCGTGGTCACCGACGACACGATCCGCTCGCTGGCCATCAGCCAGCGGTTGCTGGGCACCCGCGAGGTCATCCTGATCCACCACACCGACTGCGGCATGCTGACGTTCACCGACGAGGACTTCCGCCACGCCATCGCCGAGGAGACGGGCGTCAAACCGCCGTGGGCGCCCGAGGCCTTCCCGGATGTCGCCGAGGACGTGCGGCAGTCGTTGCGCCGCATCGAGATCAGCCCGTTCGTCACCAAGCACGTGTCCCTGCGGGGGTTCGTCTTCGACGTCGCCACCGGCAAGCTCGACGAGGTCACGCCGTAACTTTCAGCCGCCCGAGCCGTAGGGGCGGGTGATGATCTCCATCGCGTGCCCGGAGGGATCCAGGAAGTACACCCCGCGCCCGCCGTCGTGGTGGTTGATCTCGCCGGGCCGGCTCTGCCGCGGGTCGGCCCAGTGCTGCAGGCCGCGCGCGCGGATCTTGCCGTAGATCCTGTCGAAATCCTGCTCGGAGACCAGGAACGCATAGTGCTGGCGGGTGATGTCCGCCCCCGGGGCGACGTCGTCGTAGTCCAGGCTGGCGCCGTGGTCCAGCTCGACGACCAGAAAATGGCCGAACGGCTTCGGTGCGGGCAGGCCGAACAGCTCGGCGAGGAATTCCGCGGATTTCCGCTTGTCCCGCGACGCGACGATGGTGTGGTTGAAGCTGATGGCCATGGTGGTACCCCTTCACTTCTCCCGCGAGCGTGCGTGTCTGTACCGTGACACGCCGTCCAGGCTGTCATTCTGCGCACCCTCGCGCCCGCCCTACTTCGGCGCGGTGAGCTCCAGGGCGATGTTGTCGGGGTCGCGGAACTGCAGGATGTACGACGGACCGATGTCCTTGACCGGCTCATGGGCCACCCCAAGTTCGTCCAAATGCGCTGCAGCGGAATCGATTTCGGACTTGCTGGCGAGCCGGAACGCGATGTGGTCCAGGCCGGTGCGGTCCTCGTCGAAGCGGTCGGTGCCGACCGGGCGCAACCCGAGCAGCGTGCCACCGAGGTCGTAGATGACGCCGCCGAACAAAAACCCCAACTGCTTGCGAGTCGCCTCCCCGGCGTTGTCGGGAACCTCCAGCAGGACCGGCCAGCCGAACACGCTCTCGTAGAACCACCGCGACCGTTCGATGTCGGTGACGGTCAGCCGCACATGCGCGATGGAGGTGCTGCTCGAACCCACCCCGATCATGCTGCCAGAATCGGCTCTGTGCAGATAGCGATGACGATGCCGGTGATGGAGCCCGACCTGGACGCGCCGCTATTGCGGGACTGGGCACGCACCGTCGACGAGGGCCCGTTCTCGTCGCTGTGCTGGGGCGAGCGGATCGCGTTCGACAACCCCGACAACCTGACGCTGCTGGGCGCGCTGGCCGCCTGGACGGATCGGGTGCGGCTGATGACGACCGTGATCGTGCCGCAGCTGCACGATCCCGTCATGCTGGCCAAGGGGCTGGCCACCGGCGACATGCTCAGCGGCGGGCGGCTGATCGCGGGCATCGGCGTCGGCGGCAGGCACGAGGATTATCAGGCAGTGGGAGCGGACCCGGCGACGCAGACGATCCGCGGCATGGCCGAGCGCGTGGCGGTGATGAAGCGGGTGTGGGCCGGGGAGAAGATCACCGACTCGGTGTTGCCCGTCGGGCCGGCACCGGTGCAGCCGGGGGGCCCGCCGCTGTTCGTGGGCAGCATCGGGCCCAAGACCATCCGCAGCGCCGCGGCCTGGGCGGACGGGCTGGCCGGCACCACCCTGGACCTCGACGCCGCCAAGCAGAATGAGCTGTTCGACGTGGCGCGGCAGGCGTGGGCGCAGGCCGGTAAGCCCAAACCCCACCTGATGACGTCGTTCTGGTTCGCGTTCGGCTCGCCCGAGGAGTCCCGGGCGCAGGTGCACCGCCACCTGCGGCGCTACATGAACTGGATACCGGCCGAGTACGTCGACGCGATGGCGCCGACAACCGGCTGGGCCGGCACCGAGGAGCAGCTGCTGGACGTGTTGCGCAGGTTCTCCGACATCGGCACCGACGAGGTCCAGCTCATTCCGACCAGTTCGGGCCTCGACCAGGTGCGGCGTGCCGCCGACGTGGCCGGGCGGCTCTAGCTGGCGCGCTCGTTGACGCTGGCGGGGGCGGGCGGCTGTCCCTTGCGCAGCGTGGCCAGCAGCTCCCGGTAGGGCCCGACGAGGTAGACGGTGTCGCCGGCGCGCAGCCAGGCGTCGCGGCGCGGATGCAGGTTTAGGGGCGCGTCGTGCCGGGTGATCGCGATGACGCGGGTGCGGGTGGACAGTTCGAACATCCGCAACCCGTCGAGTTCGCTGCCGGCCGCAACGTGCATGGCGCCGACCATGAACGAACGCTGCCCGACCGAGAACGTGCTGAGCACCTGCAGGCCCATCGCGGCTCCGATGAACCAGGGCACGGCCAGGTCGACGGTCGAGCGGACGTGTTCGAATCCGAACCGCTGCGCGACCGCGCTGCCCAGCGCCCGGTCGTAGATGCGCAGCACGGTAGGCACGTGGGGCCGGTGCACGTGTGGCATCGTCCGCGGCCCCAGCATCTCGCGCAGCACGATCCCGGTCTCGATGTTGACCATGTCGTCCTGGGTCAGCACCGCGACCGCGCGGGCGTGTTCGATGCGCGCCGACTCGAGCGTCTGGCGCAGCGTCGCGTCCCCGAAGATCACCGGAACGTCGAGCTGGGCCGCCGACGACAGGAACCGGCTGTTCTCGTCGCGCTCGATGACGGCCACGTCGTAGCCTGCGGCGGTCAGATCGCTGACGACGCGGATGCCGAATGAGCCCAGCCCCACCACCACGATGTGGTTGCGCAGATGGCCGGCCTGCCGGCGCCCGGCCGAGTGGGCGAAGCGGCGCGACAGCAGCAGGTCGGCGATGAACGCGACCAGCAGCGCGGTCGTGGTGACCCCGGCGAACATCAGCATGATGCTGAACAGTCGCAGCCACAGCGGCTGATGCAGGAAGCTGAAGTCCCCGTAGCCCACCGTCGCGATCGTCTCGGTGCTGAAGTACAGCGCGTCGATCCAGGTCATCGCGGGACGCGGCTCGTAGCTGAAGCGCAGCAAGACGGTGGACCCGAGCCATAGGGTCATCGCGGCGGCCAGCGCCCGGTAGAACAACGGGTTGACCTCGTGGCGCAGGGTGCGTATGGCGTCGAACATCCGCCGCAGCCGGGGCGGGTGGGTGCGCGTGCGGTTGGGCCGGGGTGTCTTGATGCCGCAGCAGTCCAGTTCCTCGGGGGTGCCGATCATCACGGTCAGATCTCCCGCGCGGACCTCGTGGTCCCGGCCCGGGCAGGGCACGACCTTGCCGGGTGTCTCGGAGTTCTTGCCGTGAATCACCGCCACCGGCGCCAGGTCGCCATAGAGGTCGCGGAGTCTGCCGTCGCGCGGCGCCTCGGCGTCGGAGACGACGAACTCGATGCCCGCCGCCTCGATCGGGTGGGCCTTGTGGGACAGGCACGCCTCCACGACCGACGGGGCCGCGAGGTCGGCGACGTCGAGGATCGCGCCCGGGCCGTTGTCGTCGGCCACCGCCGCGCGCAGCACGCCGTTGGCCAACCGCGCCACCACGCGCACGCCCGGATTGGCCTTGCGGGCCAGCAGTGCGATTTCGAGGTTGACCGCGTCGTCGTCGCCGGCGCAGACGATCGCGGCGGCCACGGCTATGCCAGCGGCGTGGAGACCGGCCGGGCTGGCGAGCTTGACGATGCTCACGCCGGCGTTGTTGAGCTCCTCGACGATAGTCGCGGCCAGGGAGTCCTCGCCGCTGACGATGATGTGTCGGCGCACGTTCACGCGCGTTTCGAGGTCGGCTCGTCCGGCATAAACCCCCACCCCTGGCGCTATCGGTGTTCGCTGGCTGTTATGACTATCGGACACCGCGCCGATTTGTGCCAGCGATGCGCCCGGACGCGATACTGGTCGGGTGTCCGTCATCGAACGCCTCGCGACGCGCGAGATCTACCGGAACTCGTGGCTGTCGATCCGCGAGGACGAAATCCGCTTCCCCGATGGAACCCCGGGCATCTACAGCGTGGTGGACAAGCCGGACTACGCGCTGGTGATGCCCTACGACGGGGACCGCTTCCGGCTCGTCGAACAGTTCCGGTATCCGCTCGGTGTGCGGTGCTGGGAGTTCCCCCAGGGCACCGCGGCCGAGGATCTCGAG
>NZ_JBYCLG010000364.1:0-4682 GCF_057473785.1 Mycobacterium sp. TH-M103 | reverse complement strand
GGGGAAGGTGTCGGGGTCCCCGCCCATCGCGACGCCCAGCTTGGTCATCTCGCGCAACGCCCGCGCGATCACCAGCGCGCGGGTGTTCTCGCCGATGCCCAGCGAGTAGCCCATCCCGACGGCGATGGCGTAGACGTTCTTCAGCGCGCCGGCCATCTCGACACCGACGACGTCGTCGGTGGTGTACACGCGAAACCGCCGGGTGCGGAACAGTGCCGCCAGCCGGGTGGCCAGGTGCTGGTCGGGCATGGCCAGCACGGCCGCGGCGGCATAGCCCTCGCCCACCTCTCGGGCGATGTTCGGGCCGGCCAGGATCCCCGCCGGATGTCCGGGCAGCAACTCCTCGATGATCTGCGACATCCGCATGTTGGTGCCCTGCTCAAGCCCCTTGACCAACGACACCACCGGGACCCAGGGCCGCAGTTCCCTGGCGAGTTCGGTGAGCACGCCGCGGAAGCCGTGCGAGGGCACGCCCATGACCACGACGTCGGCGCAGTGGGCGGCCTCGGCGAAGTCGGTGGTGGCGCGCAGGCCGTCGCTGAGCACGACGTCGTTGCCGAGGTAGCGGCTGTTGCGGTGGTTGTCGTTGATGTCCTTGGCGGTCACCTCGGAGCGCACCCATTGCAGTGTCGGTCCCCGGCGCGCGCAGATCGACGCCACCGTGGTGCCCCAGGAGCCGCCGCCGAGGACGACGACATTGGGTTCGCGTTGTTCACCTGCCATGCCGTTCAGCGTATTGCCGACACCCGAGATTTAGAAGCAGTTCACCGCCCGCGCGGCACCCGAATTCGAACCCAACGACCCCCCGGGCAGGGACTTCGGTCCCTAGCCCCGCCGGGCCGGCCTCCCGGATCGTCAGAGATCTGCAACAAGGCCCGGAAACGAGGGAAAGAGGGACCATGCCCATGCTTCGGTGGGGCCGTACGCTCGCGGTGACGTCCGCGGCCGCGCTCGCGGTGATGACGGCGCCGGCGGGCATCGCCTCTGCCGAGGGTGGGCGCCCGCAGGCCAATCCGCAGGAACGGGCGGCGGCGATCATCCGGCCGGCCGTGATGTACCTGTCGGGCCAGGCGTACGGCCAGGTCCGCTTGCCCAATGGGCAGCTGCTGTCGCAGTTCGGCGAGGGCTCCAACATCCCCTTCACGGCGACCTGGTTCTGCACCGCGTTCATCGTCAACCCCGACGGTTGGGCGGCGACGTCGGGCCACTGCGTGGATCCGGACAACGTCAAGGACCTGATCCTCAAGCGGGCCGCCAACGAGTACGTCATCCAGTACCCCGACTCGCCGGTCGGGCAGAATCCGGCGGCGATCTTCCAATGGCTCCGCCAGAACGCGAAGGTGGAGGGCGTTGCCCCCGACCGGGGTCCGCAGCCTGCGCTGACCCTGGTGTACGGCAGCGGGAACCGGGTCGCCGGGAAACTGCTCGCCAACGTCGTGGACTTCCGGCCCATCGTAAAGGGCGATGTTGCCCTGCTCAAGGTCGAGAAGCACAACCTGCCGTCGTCGGAGTTGGCCGCCGACGCCGACGTCAGCATCGGCACAACGATTCTCGCGGTGGGTTACCCGGAGAGCACGAAACGGATCACCGATCCGTCGCTGGACCCGACGAACAAGAGCGGCACGGTCAGCAAGAAGTCGTCGATGGGCAGCGTTCCGCAGTACGAGATCGATGCCCCGGTCACCGAGGGGATGAGCGGCGGCCCCACCGTCGCCCTCGACGGCAAGGTGATCGGCGTCAACAGCTTCTCACCCGTCGGCGAGCCGCAGCCGTTCAACTTCGTCGCGCCGGCGGGCAACCTCACCGCGTTACTGGCCGGCAAGGGGGTCAAAGCGACGCTGGGGCCGGCCGACGTCTTCTACCGGAAAGGGCTCGGCGAGTACTTCTCCGGCCACTACACCGGCGCCATCGACGATTTCGACAAGGCGCTGGCGATGTCGCCCGACTACCCGGGTCTGGTGGAACTCAAGACGAGCGCGGTGAACCTGCGGCAGCGCTACGGCGACGTCTCGGTGCTCAGTGGCACCACGCTGATGTGGTACGTCATCGGTGAGGTGGCGCTGGTGCTCGCCGCCGGCGGGGGATTGACCCTGTTGGTGGTGCGGAGGCGGTGGCGCCTGTTCGCTCCAGCGAAAGCCCCTGGGGTTCAGCTTATTTCCCCCGGGGACGGGGACACGGTCAAACCAATCCGCGCCCGCAGGGGCATCAAGACCGGCGCCGCCCGGCTCATCGGCGTGGCCCCCGCGCACAAGCCGGCGGAACCGCACTTCTGCGCGAGCTGCGGGGCCGAACACCACCCCGCCGAGAAATTCTGCCCCAACTGCGGCGCGGAGATCCTGCCCGGAGATTCCCCCGTGGGCTCCGACCGGACCGGCTGACGGTTATCCCGCCAGCGCCGCCCGGTCGGTGACGCGTCCGAACACCATGGCTTCCTCGATGCGGTCGAACTGGTAGTCGAGGGCATCGGCGAGGTAGTTCTGCCGCACGTTCCACGGCCGCCTGGTGCCGGACTTGGGCAGCGCGTGCAGCGAGCGCAGCACGTAGCCGGCGTTGATGTCCCAGGCCGGTTTCTCGGTCATCGGTTCGCCGCCGAGATGCGGGTAGGCGTGCGTATATCCGTGAGCGGCCATGTGGGCCAGCAGCTTCGCGGTCGCACGGGCGGTGATGTCGGCGCGCAGCGTCCAAGAGGCGTTGGTGTAGCCCACGCACCAGAACAGGTTGGGCACGTCCTCGAGCATGTGCGCCTTGTAGACGAAGCGGTCCCGGGGATCGATCTCGACGCCATCCAGGCTGATCGCGGTCCCGCCGAGCGCCTGCAATTGCAGGCCGGTGGCGGTGACGACGATGTCGGCGTCGAGGTGAGCGCCGGATTTGAGCGCGATGCCGCTGGCGTCGAAATGGTCGATGTGGTCGGTGACCACCTCGGCGCGGCCGGCGCCGATCGCGTTGTAGAGGTCGGCGTCGGGGATCAGGCACATCCGCTGGTCCCACGGGTCGTAGCGCGGCTTGAAGTGGGTGTCCACGTCGTAGCCGGCGGGCAGCTCGCTGATCGCCTTGCGGCGCAACAGCCACCGGACGAGGCGGGGCGCCTTGCGGGACAGGGCGAAGAACACCGCCTCGGTCAGTGCGCTGTACATGCGGATCACCAGGTGAGCGGGCTTGCTAGGCAACAGCTTTCGGGCGACCGCGGCCACCTTGCCGTATCGGGAGGCCGAGACGAGATAGGTGGGGGAGCGTTGCAGCATGGTCACCTTCGCGGCGCGGTCCGACAGCGACGGCAACAGGGTGACCGCGGTGGCACCGCTGCCGATCACCACGATCCTCTTGCCGGTGTAGTCGAGGTTCTCCGGCCAGTGCTGGGGATGCACGACGGTCCCGGCGAACTGGTCGATACCGGGAAAGTCGGGGGTGTAGCCCTCGTCGTAGTTGTAGTAGCCGCTGCCGAAGAACACGAACCTGGCGCGGTAGGTCGTGCGGGTGCCGTCCTGCTCGGCGGTGATCGTCCAGGTGTCGGTGGCCGAATCCCAGTTCGCCGAACGGACATGGCTGTTGAACCGGATGTGGCGGTCGATGCCGTACTTGCGCGCGGTGTTGGTCAGGTACTCGCGGATGTGCACGCCGTCTGCGACGCCTTCCCGGCGGGTCCACGGCTCGAAGGGGAACGACAGCGTGAAGATGCTGCTGTCGGAGCGTACGCCGGGGTAGCGGAACAGGTCCCAGGTGCCGCCGATCTGGGCGCGCCGCTCCAGGATCGCGTACTTGGTGCCCGGATTCCGCTCGGTGATGCGGTAGGCCGCGTCGATGCCGGAGATGCCGGCGCCGACGATCACGACGTCGAAGTAACCGTCGCCCTGGCCGTTGGTGTTGGGCGCGCCGCCGGCGGCTTCCCGGGGAGTCACGGTCATCGTGAACCTCGCTTGCTAGGGGCCTCGAAAAAGCTGTGTTCCCCACCACACTAGAGGGGCCCCCAGGCTCGCGGATCAGCGGTGACGGTCCGCGGCGACCGAGTAGCGGGCAGGCCACGGCGTGAGCCGGCGCGCGCCCCGGTCAGACGCATGCGGGGTTCAGCCAAAGAAGCCCGACTGTCCGTTGCCCTTGTTGAAGCCACCACTGTTAGCGCCCGCTGTTCGCGAACCCGAAATTGCCACCGCCACCGTTACCCCGCGCCGTACCGGCGAATATCGGCTGTTCACTCAACGCCGTGCCGGCACCCACCGGTGGGCCGCCCAAAGCGGTGTCAGCGATAGTTGACGAACTGCAGCGCGACGTCCAGGTCGGCGTTCTTGAGCATCGCGATGACGGCCTGCAGGTCGTCGCGCTTCTTGCTGGTGACGCGAATCTCGTCGCCCTGGATCTGGGTCTTGACGGTCTTCGGGCCCTCGTCACGGATGAGTTTGGTGATCTTCTTGGCGTTCTCGCTGCTGATGCCCTGCTTGAGGGTGCCGTTGACCTTGAAGGTCTTACCGGATGCCTGCGGTTCCCCGGCGTCGAACGCCTTCATCGAGATGTCGCGGCGGACCAGTTTCTCCTTGAATACGTCGACGGCCGCCTTGACGCGCTCCTCGGTCGACGACGTCAGCTCGATTGCCTCGTCGCCCTTCCAGGCGATCGAGGTGTCGGTGCCGCGGAAGTCGAAGCGGGTGGCCAGCTCCTTGGCGGCCTGGTTGAGCGCGTTGTCGACC
>NZ_JBYCLG010000363.1:0-4981 GCF_057473785.1 Mycobacterium sp. TH-M103 | reverse complement strand
CCTCGCGTCGGGACCGGTGGGATTCCTGACCCCGGCCTGAGGCATGGAGCCGTGGAGCCGTGGAGCCGCCTAGGAGAATCGAACTCCTGACCTATTCATTACGAGTGAATCGCTCTACCGACTGAGCTAAGGCGGCGTGCCCGCGTAGGGGCGGCACGAGTCTACGGCAGGCGGCCCGGCCCGCCCAAGTCACTCGCGCAGCTGCTGGCCGATGGCGGCGACCATCGCGTCGACGGCGAACTTCGGTTTGACGTTCATCGCCAGCGCCTCGCGGCACTCCAGCACCGCCTCGATGCAGCGCAGCAGCCGGGCGGGCGCGGCGTGGCCGGCCAGGGCCGCGACCCGCTCGGCCATGTCCGGGTGGTTGGGCCGGATCGCCGGGGCGCCCGCGGACACCACCAGGGCGTCGCGGAAATACGTCGCGAGGTCGATCAGCGCGCGGTCCAGCGCGTCCCGCGACGCCCGGGTGTGCCGCGACTTCTGCCGCCGCTCCAGGTCCTTGATCGCGCCCGTTGCGCCGCGCAGCGCGCCCGCGGTGCCCTTGCCGGTGCCGCCGGCGCCCAGCGCCGTCCGCAGCTCCTCGGTCTCGGCCTCGGCGCGGTCGGCGGTCAGCACCACCGCCTCGGCCTCGGCGGCGGCCACCAGCTCCTCGGCGGCCGCATACGCCCGCGCCGGGGTCGCGGCGTCGCGCACCAGCCCCAGCGCCTTCTCCCGGCGCTGCCGGGCCTCGGGGTCGGTGGCCAGCCGCCGCGCCCGGCCCACGTGGCCCCCGCTGACCGAGGCGGCCCAGCCGGCCGTCTCGGCGTCCAGGCCGTCGGTGTCGACCAGCACGCCCGCGATCGCCTCGGTGGGCGGTGTCACGAGCGCGACGTGGCGGCACCGGGACCGCAGCGTCACCGCGATGTCCTCGGGGTCCACCGACGGCGCGCACAGCAGGAACACCGTCGACGGCGGTGGTTCCTCCACGACCTTCAGCAGCGCGTTCCCCGCGCCCTCGGTCAACCGGTCGGCGTCCTCGATCACCACGATCTGCCGGTGCCCGCCGGACGGGCGGCGCGACGCGATCTGCACGATGGCGCGCATCTCGTCGACGCCGATGGACAGGCCCTCGGGAATCACCCGCCGCACGTCGGCGTGAGTGCCGGCCATCGTCGTCGTGCACGCCCGGCAGCTGCCGCAGCCGGGACCGCCGTCGTCGAACGACGCGGTGCATTGCAGCGCGGCCGCGAAGCACAACGCCGCAACCGAGCGCCCCGACCCCGGCGGGCCGGTGATGAGCCACGCATGTGTCATAGTCCCGTCGCCGGCGCCCGCGTGATCCAGATCACCGCGGGCGGCCCGCGCCGCGGCCAGCAGCTCGGCCTCCACCGCCTCCTGGCCTACCAGCCGCGTAAACACCCCGGACATCACCGGCAACAGTAGTGACACCCGCCGACGGACACCGATCGGCCACCGGATCGCGACGGTTTCGTGAACTCCCCGGCTTTCGGGCGCCACCAGGCGACTTGCCGTGGTCCTTAGAGTTTTCCAACAAAAGGCCACTGACCGATACGGTGGATTGATGGCAACCGCGGCGACACTGCCCGGGCGGATCAACGCGTTCGTCCGGTGGGTGGTGCGCACCCCGTGGCCCCTGTTCCTGTTGAGCATGGTGCAGGCCGACATCATCGGCGCCCTATTCGTACTCGGCTTCCTGCGCTACGGCCTGCCACCCGAGGACCGCCTGCAGCTGCAGGACCTGCCGGGGGTGAACCTGGCGGTGTTCGCGGGCTCGCTGGTCGTGCTGTTCCTCGCCGTCTCGGTGATCAACCTCAAGCTGCTGATGCCGGTCTTCCGTTGGCAGCGCCGCGACAACCTGCTGGCCGAGACCGACCCGGCCGCCACCGAGCTGGCCCGCAGCCGGGCCTTGCGCATGCCGTTCTACCGCACGCTGACCAGCATGGTCGCCTGGTGCATCGGCGGCGTGGTGTTCATCGTCGCCAGCTGGTCGGTGGCCAGGTTCGCCGCACCGGTCGTGGCCGTCGCCACCGGCCTGGGCGCCGCCGCCACCGCGATCATCGGCTACCTGCAGTCCGAGCGGGTGCTGCGCCCGGTCGCCGTCTCCGCCCTGCGCAGCGGCGTGCCGGAGAACGTCAAGGCCCCCGGCGTCATCCTGCGCCAGATCCTGACCTGGATGCTCTCCACCGCCGTGCCCGTGCTGGCGATCGTGCTGGCGGTGGTCGCCGACAAGACCTCGCTGCTGCACGCGACGCCGGACAAGCTGTTCACCCCGATCCTGTTGCTGGCCCTGGCGGCACTGGGCATCGGGTTCGTCAGCACTCTGCTGGTGGCCATGTCGATCGCCGACCCGCTGCGCCAGCTGCGCTGGGCGCTGAGCGAGGTGCAGCGCGGAAACTACAACGCCCACATGCAGATCTACGACGCCAGCGAACTGGGCCTGCTGCAGGCCGGGTTCAACGACATGGTCCGCGACCTGTCCGAGCGGCAGCGGCTGCGCGACCTGTTCGGCCGCTACGTCGGCGAGGACGTCGCCCGCCGCGCCCTGGAGCGGGGCACCGAGCTGGGCGGGCAGGAACGCCACGTCGCCGTGTTGTTCGTCGATTTGGTCGGCTCGACGCAGCTGGCCGCGACCCGGCCACCGGCCGAGGTGGTGCACCTGCTCAATGAGTTCTTCCGAGTCGTCGTCGAGACCGTCGGCCGGCACGGCGGGTTCGTCAACAAGTTCCAGGGCGACGCCGCGCTGGCCATCTTCGGCGCCCCCATCGAGCACCCGGACGCGTCCGGCGGGGCGCTCGCGGCCGCCCGCGAACTACACGACGAGCTGCTGCCGGTCATCGGGTCCGCGGAGTTCGGGATCGGGGTGTCGGCGGGCCGGGCCATCGCCGGCCACATCGGCGCGCAGGCCCGCTTCGAATACACCGTGATCGGCGACCCCGTCAATGAGGCGGCGCGCCTGACGGAGCTGGCCAAGCTCGAGACCGGCCACGTGCTCGCGTCGGCGATCGCGGTCAGCGGCGCGCTGGACGCCGAGGCCCTGTGCTGGGACGTCGGTGAGGTCGTCGAGTTGCGCGGGCGGGTGGCGCCCACCCAGCTGGCCCGGCCGGTCAAGCTCGCCGCCCACGGCGAGGTGGCCCGCCAGCAGGTGTCGAGCTAGCCGCGCTTGGCGGCCTTCTTCGCCGGCGATTTAGCGGCGGCCTTCCGGGCCGTCTTCTTGGCGGGCCGCTTCACCGGCCCCCGGGCGCGACGGTCTGCCAGCAGCTCGGCCGCCCGCGCGTCGGTGATCGACGCCACGTCGTCGCCCTTGCGCAGGCTCGCGTTGGTCTCGCCGTCGGTGACATAGGGCCCGAAACGGCCGTCCTTGATCACCATCGGCTTGCCCGATGCGGGGTCTGTCCCCAGCGCGCGCAGCGGCGGTGCGGCGGCGGCCTGCCGGCCGCGGCGCTTGGGCTCGGCGTAGATCCGCAGCGCTTCCTCGAGGGTGATGTCGAAGATCTGTTCCTCGGTCGCCAGCGACCGGGAATCGGTGCCGCGCTTCAGGTATGGGCCGTAACGGCCGTTCTGCGCGGTGATCTCCTCGCCCGAGCCGGGATCGACGCCGACCACCCGGGGCAGCGACAGCAGCTTGAGCGCGTCGGAGAGGGTGACGGTCTGCAGGTCCATGCTGCGCAGCAGCGAACCGGTACGCGGCTTGGGGCCGGTGGGCTTCTTGCCCTTCTTCGCCGGCGCCGCGGCGCCGCCGTCCTCGTCGGGCGCCGGCGGCAGGACCTCGGTGACGTACGGGCCGTACCTGCCGTCCTTGGCGACGATTTCGTGGCCCGTCTCCGGGTCCACCCCGAGCACGCGGCCCTCCTGCGGCGTGGCGAACAGCTCCTCGGCCAGCTCCAGCGTCAGCTCGTCGGGCGTCAGGGAGTCGTTGAGGTTGGCCCGCTGCGGCTTGGGTTCGCCGTCTTCGCCGGGCACCATGCGCTCCAGGTAGGCGCCGTTCTTGCCCACCCGGACGTAGACGGGGCGGCCCTGGTCGTCGTCGAAGAGCTTGATGGAATTCACCTCGCGGGCGTCGATGCCTTCGAGGTTGACCCCGACGAGCTTCTTCAGGCCGCCGGCGCGCGCCACCGAGTCGGACACGCCGTGATCCCCGCCGAAGTAGAAGTTGTTCAGCCAGTCGGTGCGCCGCTCCTGGCCCGAGGCGATCGCGTCGAGCTCGTCTTCCATCGCGGCGGTGAAGTCGTAGTCGACGAGTCGGCCGAAGTGCTGCTCGAGCAGGCCGGTGACGGCGAACGCCACCCACGAGGGCACCAGCGCGCTGCCCTTCTTGTGGACGTAGCCGCGGTCCTGGATGGTTTTGATGATCGAGGAGTAGGTCGATGGCCGGCCGATGCCCAGCTCTTCGAGCGCCTTGACCAGCGACGCCTCGGTGAAGCGCGCCGGCGGGTTGGTGGCGTGCCCGTCCGGGGTCAGCTCGCGCGCCGCCAGCCGCTGCCCCTCGGTCAGCTGCGGCAGCCGACGCTCGGCGTCGTCGGCCTCGCCGCCGGCGAGTTCGTCGACGGTCTCGACGTAGGCCTTGAGGAAGCCCGGGAAGGTCAGGGTGCGGCCGCTGGCGGAGAACACCACCTGCTGGTCGCCGGACGCGCCCGCGATCCGCAGGCTCAGCGTCGTCCCGCGCGCGTCGGCCATCTGCGACGCGACCGTGCGCTGCCAGACCAATTCGTAGAGCCGGAATTCGTCGCCGTCGAGCTCGCGGCGCACCGCGTCCGGGGTGGCGAACGTCTCCCCCGCCGGCCGGATCGCCTCGTGCGCCTCCTGGGCGTTCTTCACCTTGCGGGTGTACTGGCGCGGGGACGCCGCGACATACTCCTCGCCGTAGAGCTGACGCGCCTGCGTGCGGGCGGCGTCGATGGCCGACTGCGACAGCGTGGTCGAGTCGGTACGCATATAGGTGATGTAGCCGTTCTCGTAGAGCCGCTGGGCGATGCTCATCGTG
>NZ_JBYCLG010000362.1:0-6309 GCF_057473785.1 Mycobacterium sp. TH-M103 | reverse complement strand
CGAAATCGTCGACCACCTGCGCGCGGCCGTCGACGCTGACGCGGATGCTGCGGGCCAGCGGCCCGGTCAGCTCGAACAGGACGCGGGAGCCGTCGGGGGCCTTGGCGAGCTTGCCCACGACGAATCCCATGGTGCCCGCGATCTCGTCCAGGGACAGCTGTGACGCCGGCCCGTCGAGTTCGGCGTCGGACGAGGGCCGCTGCAGCGCGGCGCGGATGTCCTGCTCGTGCATCCAGCAGTCGAAGACCCGGATCCGCATGAACCGCCCGTAGCTGTCCATGCCCGCCGGCGTCGGCGTGACCGCGTTCCACTCCTCGTCGGACATGCCGGCCAGAACCTTGCGCCGGGTGCCGGTGATCTCCCGGAACCGGGCCAGCACGTCGGCGCCCCGTTCCCCGCTGAGATGGCGCACCCAGCACTCGTTCATCGCCCCGATGTCGTTGCGGACGTGCTCGAGCGCCTTGACGTCGCAGTCGGGCTCGGGCGAGGCGATGCCGGAGAGGAACGACTCGGTGCCGATCATGTGCGCCACCAGCGCCTGCACGTCCCAGCCGGGCAGCGGGCTCACCGCCTGCCACTGCGTGTCGGGCAGCCCCTCGAGGAGCGCACCGAGGTCGTCCCACACCGCGAAGAGCCCGGCGAGGACCTCAGACTTGTCGAGTTTGGTCACGGGTCGGTCGGCCATCCCCGGATCGTAAGCCGCTCAGCTTCCGGCCAAGCGGCCGACCCTCGCGGTCACGCCGCGGCAATCATCGCCACGGAACCCATGGCCAACACCATGCCGAGGCCCTGCCACCGCGTCACGCGCTCGCGCAGCACCAGCATCGCCAGCACGACCGTCGCCGCCGGATACAGCGAGATCAACATGCTGGCCAACGACAACAGCCACGACCGCAGCGCCTCCAGCATGGTGACGTTGGCGAAGATGTCCAGCAGGGCCACCGCCCCCGCCAACAGCAGCGGCTTACCACGCGGCGGCCGCAACTTCTTGCTCGTCGCCGCGAGCAGCAACACCACCACGGTCGCCGACAGGCGGGCGATGAACAGCGGCCAGAACCGGCATTCGTGGGGCGCCTGATGGAGGAACACCAGGTCCATCCCGAACGCCACGCCGGCCACCACCGTCAGCCACGCCACCTTCGGCGTGAACCGGTACGGCGTCACGCCCTCGACGGTGGCTTCGCGGCTCACGAGCATCACCGCGACCATCGCCAGCACGACACCCACGGAGGCGGTCTGTCCCGGGCGCTCCCCCAGCACCACGCCGACGGCGACGGGCACCGCCGCGTTCAGCACCGCCGCCACGGGCGAGACCACCGAGATGGGGCCCGACCCCAGCGCCGCGAAGAACGCCCACATTCCCAGCGCCTGGCTCAGCCCGTACAGGACACCCCAGAAGACCGCGCCGAAGCGGATCGGCCCGCCCGCGCTGGCTGCCAGCACGCCCAGCAACACGACCTCGATCGGGTAGGCGACCAACAACACCCGCAGCGCCGCGACCCGGCGTGCGGCCACCCCGCCCACGAAATCGCTGACGCCGTAGGACACGGCCGAAAGCTGGGCGTACGCGGCGCCGATCAGCTCAACCCCTTGGCCCGGCGGCCCAGTTCACGGACCACTTCGCGGTGGGCGTCACGGCGAGCCAGGTCCTGGCGCTTGTCGTACGCCCGCTTGCCGCGCGCCAGTGCGAGTTCGACCTTCACCTTGCCCTCGGAGAAATACAGTGACAACGGCACCAGTGCGAGGTTACCATCGCGAATCTTGCCGATCAGCGTGTCGATCTGCCGGCGGTGCAGCAGCAACTTTCGTTTGCGGCGGGGCTCATGGTTGGTCCAGCTGCCGTGCTGGTACTCCGGGATGTGCACGTTGTGTAGCCAGACTTCGCCGTCCTCGACGAGCGCGAAGGCGTCGGCCAGCGAGGCATGTCCCTCGCGCAGGCTCTTGACCTCCGTACCCTGCAGCGCAACCCCGGCCTCGAACAATTCGACAACCGAATAGTTATGCCGCGCTTTGCGATTGGTCGCGACGATGCGTTTGCCACCGCGTTTGTCGCCCGTCGCTTTGGCCCGGGCGGAGTTGTTGGCCACAGCTATTCCCGCACGTAGAGCCGCAAAGTCACGTACGCCGTCAGGCCCGACATCGACACGCCGAGCAAAAACAGCCACGGCGAAATGTAGAGGATGTCGGCGTAGTCCACCCGGGCGATCAAGTTTGCTTGGTAGAACTGGTTGAGGGCACTGTCCAGGAACCACGCGCGCACCAGGATCAGGCCGGCGATCGCTATTGCGACCCCGACGGTGGCGGCGAACATCGCCTCGACCAGGAACGGCAGCTGGGTGTACCAGCGGCTGGCCCCGACCAGCCGCATGATCCCGATCTCGGTGCGCCGCGTGTACGCCGCGACCTGGACCATGTTGGCGATCAACAGGACAGCCCCGACCGCCTGGACCAGCGCGACGGCGAAGGCGGCATTACTCAGCCCGTCCAGGACCGCGAACAGCCGGTCGATCAGATCCTTCTGGTTGAGCACCGACAGCACCCCGGGTTGGCCCTGCACGGCCATGTCGAAGTCCTTGTGCTGCTCGGGGTTGTTCAGCTTGACGATGAACGACGCGGGGAACGAGTCCTTGCCGGCGACCTCCTTGTACTGCGGGAACTTCCGGATGGCGTCCTCATAGGCGTCCTTGCGGTTGAGGAACCGCACCGACTTGACGTCGTTGCGCGCCTCGATGCGCTCCCGCAGCGCCTTGCAGGGGTCGGCGTCGCAGGCCGGATCGTTGGCGGAGACGTCCTCGGTGAGGAAGACCTGGGTCTCGACGCGGTCGAGGTAGATGGCCCGGGAGTTGTCGGCCAGCCGGACCACCAGCAGACCGCCGCCGAACAGGCCGATCGAGATCGCCGTCGTCAGGATCATCGCAACGGTCATGGTGATGTTGCGACGAAGACCGGTCAGGACCTCGTTGAGCAGGAAGCCGAAGCGCACTTAGCGATCCATCCCGTAGATGCCGCGCTGTTCGTCGCGAACCAGCCTGCCCAACGACAACTCGACGACCCGCTGCCGCATCGAGTCGACGATGTGGTGGTCGTGAGTGGCCATCAACACCGTGGTGCCGGTCCGGTTGATCCGCTCGAGCAGATCCATGATGTCGTTGCTGGTGTCGGGGTCGAGGTTGCCGGTGGGCTCGTCGGCCAGCAGCAGCAGGGGCCGGTTGACGAACGCGCGGGCAATCGCGACGCGTTGCTGCTCCCCGCCCGACAGCTCGTGCGGCAGCCTGTTCGCTTTGCCGGACAGGCCGACCGTCTCGAGCACCTCGGGCACGACCCGGTTGATGGCGTCGGTGCGTTTGCCGATGACCTCCAGGGCGAAGGCCACGTTGTCGTACACGGTCTTCTGCTGTAGCAGGCGAAAGTCCTGGAAGACGCAGCCGATCACCTGGCGCAGCTTGGGTATGTGGCGACCCGGGAGCTTGTTGACGTGGAACTTCGACACTCGCACGTCACCCGCGGTCGGTGACTCCGCGCCCAGCAGCAGGCGCATGAACGTCGACTTGCCCGAACCCGACGGTCCGATCAGAAAGACGAATTCACCCTTGTCGATCTTGACGTTCACGTCCTCCAGCGCCGGTCGCGCCGACGCTTTGTATTTCTTGCTGACATGGTCCAGGGTGATCATCACGGCACGCCAGTGTAGCCGCGGCTTTCGCCGCTGGACGAAGTCAACTGGCCGGTGGTGCCGAAGTGGGCGCCGGGCCGGGGCCCGGCATCGGCGTTGGTGTGGTCGGGGTGGTGCTGGGCGGGCAGAAGGGCGGCGGCAGCAGGCACGGTAGCTGCGGCAGCACGAACGGCGGCGGCTCGGTGGTCGTGGTCGTGACGGGCGGCGGCTCGGTCGTGGTCGGCGCCGGCGGCACCGTCGTGGTCGGGGTGTACCTGACGGTGGGGGGCGGCTGCACCCGGGTCCGCGGCACCCAGGTGTAGTTCGGGTCGGGCACGAAACCCGGCGGCACCACCGCCGGGGCCGGCGGCTTGGGGGGCGGCTGCGGGCGGTAGGTGTCGTAGACCCACCACACCGCCAGGAACGCCACGATCAGCACCAGCGTCGACGTGCGGATCCGGCCGCCGAACAGATAACCCGGCCAGCGTCGTTCCTGCTCCGCGCCGTGCCTCTCGAGGACGTTGAGGGTGACCTTCATCGCCGTTGCACCGCATCCGTGGTCGTGTCACCTGCGTCGGCGGACTTGTCGCCGGCTGCCTCCGCTTTGTCGCGGGCGGCCTTGGCGGCCGGTACCGCGGGGTCGTCCTCGACCAGGCCCACCGTCGCGTCGGCCGCGGTGACGATGCCGACACGGGCCAGCGCCCGGATGACCAGCACCCGCAGTTGCCGGCCCACCTCGAACTGCTTGCCGGGCAGGGTGCGGGCCACCACGCGCAGGGTGACGGTGTCGACCGCGATGCTTTCCACCCCCATCACGGTCGGCGCGTCCAGCAGCAGGTCCTTGAGCACCGGGTCGCCCGTCGCGCGTTCGCACTCCTGGTGCAACACCTCGTTGACCCGGTTGAGGTCGGCGTTGATGGACACCGGAATGTCCACCACCGCGCGGGCCCAGTCCTTGGACAGGTTGACCACCTTGACGATCTGCCCGTTGGGAATGGTCAACACCTCACCGTCCGCCGAGCGCAGCCGGGTCACCCGCAGGGTCACGTTCTCGACCGTGCCGCTGGCGTCCGTCGATGCCACCACGGTCAGGGTGACCAGGTCGCCGAAGCCGTACTGCTTCTCCACGATGATGAAGAAGCCGGCCAACATGTCCCTGACCAGCTGCTGGGCGCCGAAGCCCAGCGCCGCGCCCACCACGGTGGCCGGCGCGATCAGCCCACCCAGTGAGAACCGCAGCACGTCGGCGATCTGCAGCATCACCCAGATGCCGATGATGACGATCGACACCCACGAGATCACCGAGGCCACGGCCTGCCGGTGCTTGGTGGCCTCCGAGCGCACCAGCGCGTCGCTCTCGGCGAACCCGATGTCCAGCTGCCGGGTCACCTGCTGGGCCACCCAGTTGACGAAGCGGGCGGCCAGCACCGCCGCGATCAGCACCATGACGATCCGCAGACCCCTGGTGATGATCCATTCGCCGATCTCGCCGCGCCAGAAGTCGTGCCAACGCTGGGTGGCGGAGGCCGCCGACACCCGGGCCGCGGCGAGGACGGTGGGGTTAGTCGTCATCTTTTCGGTTGCGCCACCGAATCCCCGCTTCCAGGAACCCGTCGATGTCCCCGTCCAGGACCGCCGCCGGGTTGCCCACCTCGTACTCGGTGCGCAAATCCTTGACCATCTGATACGGGTGCAGCACGTAGGAGCGCATCTGGTTGCCCCAGGAGCTGCCGCCCTCGCCTTTCAAGGCGTCCATCTCGGCGCGCTCCTCGGAGCGCTTGCGCTCCAGCAGCTTGGCCTGCAGCACCCGCATCGCCGACACCTTGTTCTGCAGCTGGGACTTCTCGTTCTGGCACGTCACGACGATCCCCGTGGGGATGTGGGTCAAACGCACCGCCGAGTCGGTGGTGTTCACCGACTGCCCGCCGGGCCCGCTGGAACGGTAGACGTCCACGCGGACGTCGCCCTCGGGGATGTCGATGTGATCGGTGGTGTCCACGACCGGGAGCACCTCGACCTCGGCGAACGACGTCTGGCGCCGGCTCTGGTTGTCGAACGGGCTGATCCGGACCAGCCGATGGGTGCCCTGCTCCACCGAGAGCGTGCCGTAGGCGAACGGCGCGTGCACGGCGAAGGTGGCGCTTTTGATGCCCGCCTCCTCGGCGTAGGAGATGTCGAACACCTCGACCGGGTACTTGTGCTGCTCGGCCCACCGGATGTACATGCGCATCAGCATCTCGGCCCAGTCGGCGGCGTCGACCCCACCCGCGCCGGAGCGGATGGTGACCAGCGCCTCGCGCTCGTCGTACTCGCCGGACAACAGGGTGCGCACCTCGGTGGCTTCGATGTCGGCGCGCAGCGCCGCGAGCTCGGCGTCGGCCTCGGCCAGCGTGTCGGC
This sequence comes from Mycobacterium sp. TH-M103, assembly GCF_057473785.1. Classification (NCBI taxonomy): domain Bacteria; kingdom Bacillati; phylum Actinomycetota; class Actinomycetes; order Mycobacteriales; family Mycobacteriaceae; genus Mycobacterium; species Mycobacterium sp. TH-M103. The sequence goes on along the minus strand of NZ_JBYCLG010000362.1, from coordinate 259 downwards.
CCCGGCCCCGCCCTCCTCCTCGGCGGCCAGCTCGTATAGCACCGGCAGGTCGTCGAGGCGCCGCCGCAGCTCCTCGATACGGCGCAGCTCGCCCTGGGCGTGCGAGAGCTCGCTGGTCACCCGCTGGGCCCGGGTCTGGTCGTCCCACAGCTGCGGATCGGACGCCTCGTGCTCGAGCTTCTCGATGCGGGTGCGCAGACCATCCACATCGAGCACCCGCTCCACCGTGGTCAGGGTGGAGTCGAGGGCGGCGATGTCG
>NZ_JBYCLG010000361.1:0-9728 GCF_057473785.1 Mycobacterium sp. TH-M103 | reverse complement strand
GGCTTCACCACCACCGAGTCCGAGGTCGTGGTGTCGCATCCGCTGCGCCGCCGGGTGGTGATGCTGCTGATGCTGGTCGGCAACATCGGCTTCGTCGCGGCCGCGAGTTCGCTGATCCTCGGTTTCCGGGGCGGCGCCACGGGGGCCTCGTGGATGCGGGTCATCGAGCTGGCCGCGGGATTGATCGTGCTGGTGCTTTTGTCCCGCAGTCCCCGGGTGAACCGCTGGCTGACCGGGCTGATCGGCCGGGCGCTGCACCGCTGGACCGACCTGGCGGGCCGCGACTCGACGGTGCTGGCCGAGCTCGGCGGCGGATACGTGGTCAGCGAGCTGGCGATCGCCGCGGACGACTGGGTGACCGGGCGCACACTCGAGGAACTCGGGTTACCGGACGAGGGCCTGCTGGTGCTGCGGATCAACCGGAAGGGCGGCGACGACGTGGCGTGTCCGGTCCCGGGCAGCCGGCTGGCGAGCGGCGACGTGGTGGTGCTCTACGGCCACACCGACGCGATCACCGATCTCGACCACCGCGGCATCGCCGACGGCGACGAATCCCACGCCCGTGCGGTGGACCGACACGCGGTCCGCGGCGGCGCTCGCGGGTGACGCCGGCTTACCGGTGGCCCGGCAGGGCTTGCAGATCGCCCTCGATGCCCTGCAGATCGCCTTGAATGCCTTGCAGTTTGCCCTCGATGGCCTGCAGGTCGGACAGCGCCTTGTCCAGGCCCGGTTGCGTCTCGCCCAAGCTTGCGGGATGGAACTGCGGGCAGTAGGAGACGATCGCGCCGGCGGTGACTGCGGTGCTCTGGTCGGCGTCCCAGATCGACGATCGCTGCACGAAGCGGACGGCGTCGGCGAAGTCGGGTCGGTTCTTCAGGAATTCGCAGACGGCATGCCCCTGGGTGGCGACGTAGTCGCGTCCGGGAACGGGCACGCCTTGCTGCTGCAGCGCGTCGGTGAGCGCCTTGTCGGCGATGCCGGACGTCGAGGCGGGAGCCTTCGTCGGCATGGCCGGGGCGGGTGGCGCCGTCCGCGGCGTGGTCTCGGCCGGCTCCGCCGCCGGCGGTGCTTCGCGGCCCGCGAGGATCACCACCACCGCGGCCACGACCGCCAGCAGAGACAGCGGCAACACCGCCAGGGGACCGAAGCGGCGCAGCGCGCTCTTGCGGCGCCGCCCGACCGGGCCGGCAGGTGCGATGACGCCGCCCGGCGCCGCCGGGAGGTGGCCCAGGCGTTCGTCGAGCAGTTCGTCGACCCGCTGGGTCGACGGTTGACCGCCCTGTTCGCGAATCGACCGGCGCCCCAGGGCAAGGAGCCGCAATTCGGAGTCGATCGTCTCGCGATCGCGCATGTCAGTCAGTCTGCGGGGGCGGCGGGGTTGTCACAAGTCCTCGTACTCAGACCGGCGCCCAGGTGGCCCAGGCCTCGCCGAAATCCAGGGTCGCCGCGGACGGGCGGGCGGTGCCGATGATTTCGCGGAAGTGGTCTTGCCAGCCCCACCAGAGGCAGATGATGAAGACGTATTGGTACCAGCTGAGCTGGTAGCCGTCGGGTATGGCCTCGCCCTTGTTCTCCGGCGCGAACACGGCGATCGCCAGCAGGCCGATCACCACCGACGCCGGGAGCTCGATCTTGCCCTCCCGCCAGATGTGCACTCCCCGCGGCCGTGGTCCGTCCGGGGTCAGTTCGAAGCCGTTGGGCAGCTCTTCCACGTGGCCGTGGCTCCATCGGTGAGCGCCGTACAAGACGTCGGCGATGTCGGGACGGCCGTCCGGCAGGTCCGACCGCACCGGTATGGGAAAGCGGCTCTGGTCGAAGTCGATGCCGGGTGCCGCCATCGCGCCGAAGATGTCGAGCGAGTCACGTACCGTACGTTTGAACCTGGCTGCCAGCCCCTGCTGCGGATATCGCCGCGCCGCGGTCTCGGCGAGAGCGTTGCAGGCGTGGTTCATCGCCGAATCCCATTCACGCCTTTCCCAATGGTCCAGCGAGCGCCTCACCGAGTCCCCGACTTCCACACGTTGAAGGTTAGCTGGACAACGCCCGGATATGGACCCTTTGTCGATCAGGACCCGCTGTCGATGAGGGCGAGCGCCCGCTCGAACAGGTGGACCGTGGCCGCGTGGAGCTGGTCGCCGACCTGCTTCTCGGCTTTGCCCGCACACGCCCGGGCCAGGGTGCCCTCGATCACGATGCCCAACTTGAAGCAGGCCAGCACGGTGTACCAGGTGATGTGCGACAGGTCGCGAGTCGTGTTGGCGGCGTACCGGGCGAGCAGCTCGCCGGTGGCGGCCAGCCCGTCGTGACCGCCCAGCGCGTGGCTGAACACGCTGGTCCCGTCGGGCTGGCGCCAGGTGGCCAGCAGCCAGCCCAGGTCCAGCAGCGGGTCGCCGATCGTGCACATCTCCCAGTCGACGATGGCGACGACGTCGGGTCCGGTGCGGGAGAACATCACGTTGGCGGCGTGGTAGTCGCCGTGCATGATGCCGGGCGTCCAGCTCGCCGGCCGGTGGCCGTCCAGCCACGCCGAGACCCGGTCGACCCCCGGGATCTGCGGCCCCGGGTAGTTCTCGTACTGCTGGTAGGACTCCAGCTCCGAAAGCCAGCGCGGCACCTGCCGTTCCAGGAAGCCGTCGGGCTTGCCGAAGTCGGCGAGGCCGACGGCGACGTGGTCGACGGCGCCCAGCCTGGCCAGCGCCTCGGCCATCGACAGTCCCATCCCGTGCCGCACGCCGGCGTCACCGGCATGCAGCGGCGGCAGCCCCTCGCCGGCGTTGAACCCGTCGACCGGGTCCATCAGGTAGAAGACCGCGTCGCCGAGGACGCCGGGGTCGTCGCACGTGGCGATCAGGCGCGGGTGCGGGACGTCGGACCCAGCCAGTGCCGCGAGGACTTTCGTCTCCCGCAGGATCACGGTGTTGCTGCGCGGGCGCAGGTGCCGCGGTCCGCGCCGCAGGACGTAGGGTCGGCCGGCGCGAGTGAACCGCAGCATGACGTTCTGCGTTCCACCGGTGACGGGCGAGACGTCCTCGAGGGGGCCCTCGCCCAGCCCGCGCCCCGTCATCCACTGCGCCACGGCATCGAGGTCCACAGGACTGTCCTGCGGCGTGGGTGTCATGGCGCTCCTCTGCCAACCTGTGGGGCCCCTGGGAAAGAGCGTAGGCCACCGGCGCCGGACGCCCCGGCCCCGCGGCGGCTGGAACAATAGTGCGTAGAACTAACTTACTTGCGGGCTGGGAAGGGAACTGGCGATGGCGCGTACCGACAACGATTCCTGGGACATCACCCAAAGCGTGGGAGCCACCGCGCTCGGTGTCGCCGCGGCCCGCGCCGCGGAGACCGAAAGCGACAACCCGCTCATCAACGACCCGTTCGCGCGCGTGTTCGTCGACGCCGCCGGCGAGGGCATGTGGAGCATCTACGCCGACCCCAAGCTGTTGGCCAAGGCCGTCGAGCTCGAGCCCGAAGTGCGGACGCGGATTCAGCTGATGATCGACTTCATGGCTACGCGGACAGCGTTTTTCGACCAGTTCTTCCTCGCCGCCGCCGACGCCGGCGTCCGGCAGGTGGTGATCCTGGCGGCCGGCCTCGACGCGCGCACCTGGCGGCTGCCGTGGCCCGCCGGGACGGTGGTCTACGAACTGGACCAGCCCAAGGTGCTCGAGTTCAAGTCCGACACCCTGCGCGGCCACGGCGCCCGCCCGGCGGCGGAGTTGGTGAACGTGCCGGTGGACCTGCGCCAGGACTGGCCGAAGGCGCTGCGCGAGGCGGGATTCGACCCGTCGCAGCCGAGCGTGTGGTCGGCCGAGGGGCTGGTCCGTTACCTGTCGGCCCAGGCCCAGGATCTGCTGTTCGAGCGGATCCACGAGCTCAGTGCCCCGGGCAGTTGGCTGGCCTCAAACGTGCCCGGCGAGGGGTTCACCGACCCGGAACTGGTGCGGCGCCAGCGTGCGGACATGCAGCGCATGCGCGCCGCGGCCGCCAGGCTGGTCAACGCCGAGATCACCGACTTCGACGAACTGTGGTACCCGGAGGAGCGCACCGCCGTCGACCGCTGGCTGCGCGAGCACGGCTGGGACACCTCGGCGCAGACCTTCCCGGAGCTGATGGCCCGGTACGGGCGCAGCATCCCGCGGGGCGCCGAGGACTCGATGCCGCCAACGCTTTTCGTGTCGGCGCAGCGCCGGGCGGGCTGAGGGGCCCTTCTGGCTAACTCGCCGGGCGTCCCGGCGAGGTTTAGACATACGTCGAACGGGTATTGGTGGGCGTACGGAAATCGATCTCTCGAGCACAGTGGAGGTCCCCATGCGCGGTCGCGGAATCATCGGCGCGGTTGTCCTGGTGTGGCTGGTCATCGGAGTGATCGCGACATGGCAGCGCGGTTACTTCACGGGCGGGTCGACCAGCTGTGTCACGGCGGGCAACGTCGCGCTGACGGTTCTGGCGGGGCCGTTGAACTACGCGGGCGTCGATCCGAAGGTCAAGGACTGCCGCATACCGCAACCCAGTTCGATGCCGGCGACCCCGGTGTCCTAACCCTCAACCGAAGGAAGTCGAAATGATCGTCTTAGGTGTGGTGCTGCTGATTCTCGGGTTCGTGTTCAAGATTTCTCTGTTGTGGACGCTCGGCATCGTCGCGCTGGTGATCGGTGCCGTGCTGTGGATCATGGGCTCGGTGGGCCGCCCCGTCGCGGGCCGGCGTTACTGGTACTAGACATTCACCGAACAAGATCGCGTGACCGCTTCGCGGTCACGCGATTTTGTTTCACAGCCCGCGCATAGCAACGCCTTAGCGGCGGCTCAGGCGGCCGCGCATACTGGAACTCGTGACGCAGCCCAGGGCCTCGGTAGAGCGGGTCGTCATGTGCCGCGCCGACGGCAACCCGATCAACGTGCTGGTCGTCGACGACGAGGCCGTCCTCGCCGAGATGGTGGCGATGGCACTGCGATACGAGGGTTGGAGCATCGCCACCGCCGGAGACGGGACCTCGGCCATGGCGGCCGCGCGCGCCCAGCGTCCGGACGTGGTCGTCCTCGACGTGATGCTGCCCGACATGAGCGGGCTGGACGTGCTGCGCAAACTGCGCGAGGAGAATCCGCAGCTGCCGGTGCTGCTGCTGACCGCCAAGGACGCGGTGGAAGACCGCATCGCGGGGTTGACCGCGGGCGGCGACGACTACGTCACCAAACCGTTCAGCATCGAAGAGGTGGTGCTGCGGCTGCGGGCGCTGCTGCGGCGGACCGGGGTGACCACCCTTGACAGTGGCGCCCAACTGGTGGTCGGTGACCTGGTGCTGGACGAGGACAGCCACGAGGTCACCCGCGCCGGCGAGCCGATCGCCTTGACCTCCACCGAGTTCGAGCTGCTGCGCTTCATGATGCGCAACTCCAGGCGCGTGCTGAGCAAGGCGCAGATTCTCGACCGGGTGTGGAGCTACGACTTCGGCGGCCGCTCCAACATCGTGGAGCTCTACATCTCCTACCTGCGCAAGAAGATCGACAACGGTCGTGAGCCCATGATCCACACGCTGCGCGGGGCGGGCTATGTCCTCAAGCCGGCCCGCTAGCAGCGGGTCGCGACCGTCGGCCAACCCGCGGCGGGTGTGGTCGCTGCGGCTGCGGCTGCTGGTCGGGCAGGTCGTGGTGCTCGCCGTGGTGTGCATCGGGATCACCGCCGCGACCGAGCTGTCGCTGCTGCGCCACCTCGTGACCCAGCTCGACGGGCAGCTCGCCGGGACCTCCTACCGCTCGGCGCTGATGTATCCCGAACGGAACCACCCCGGCGGGAAGTGGATGCACCGCTATTGGCGGCCCGGGCCCGGGCCCATGTTCCTCGACGCCCCGGGCCAGCCCGCGGGCATGGTCGCCGCGGTGGTCAGCGATGGCAGGACGGTGGAGGCCGGCTACCTGACCTCCAGCGGCACCCGGGCCGACGTGACCCCCACCGCCCAAACGCAACTCGCGAACATCGCGGGCAGCCGCACACCGGTGACACTCGAACTCGACGGCCTCGGCCGCTACCGCGTCATCGGCGCCCCGAGCCGCAACGGCGACGACATCATCGTCACCGGCCTGTCGATGTCCAACGTCGACGCCACCATGATCCGCATGCTGGTCATCCTCGGCATCGTCACCGTGATCGCGCTCGTCGCCGCGACGACCGCCGGTGTCGTCATCATCCGGCGCGCGCTGGCACCACTGCGTCGCGTCGCCCAGACCGCGCGCGAGGTCGTCGAAACCCCGCTGGACCGCGGTGAGGTCGAGCTGCCGGTGCGGGTCCCCGAACCCGACGCCAACCCGCACACCGAGGTGGGGCAGCTGGGTTCGGCGCTCAACCGGATGCTCGACCACATCGCCGCCGCGCTGTCGGCGCGCCAGGCCAGCGAGACCCGCGTCCGCCAGTTCGTCGCCGACGCCAGCCACGAGCTGCGCACCCCGCTGGCCGCGATCCGCGGTTACACCGAACTCACGCAGCGCATGGGGGACGACCGCGAGGCGGTGGCCCACGCGATGAGCCGGGTGGCGTCGGAAACCGAGCGGATCACCCGCCTCGTCGAGGACCTGCTGCTACTGGCCCGCCTGGACTCCGGCCGTCCGCTGGAGCGCGAGCCGGTGGACCTGTCGCGGCTGGCGGTCGACGCGGTCAGCGACGCGCACGTCGCCGGGCCGGACCACAAATGGGAGCTTGACCTGCCCGAGGAACCGGTGATCGTCACCGGCGACGCGGCGCGGCTGCACCAGGTGGTCACGAACCTGCTCGCCAACGCCCGCATCCACACCGGCGCGGACACGATCGTCACGACGAGGCTGAGCACCGAACCCGGACACGCCGTGATGCAGGTGATCGACAACGGACCGGGAATTCCGGCGGCGCTTCAATCGGAGGTGTTCGAGCGGTTCGCGCGCGGTGATTCCTCCCGCTCCCGCAAGGGGGGCAGCACCGGACTGGGCCTGGCGATCGTCTCCGCGGTGGTCCGCGCGCACCACGGGACCATCACGGTGGACAGCGCACCCGGTCGCACCGAATTCACGGTGCGATTACCGCTCGGCGATTAGCTGGAGCAGGTGACGTCGATTTCGAATGGCTTGTTCACCGGCTGCATGGGGTTTGCCATGTCCACGCCCGTGGCCGTGCCGGTGATCGTGTAGCTGTTGCCCTTCTTGGTCGCCGAGGCATTGCCCTGGCCGGTGCCCGGCGTATAACCGAGCGTCACCCCGTTGACATTGCCCAGCCCGACGGATTTCACCTGGGGAGGGTTGGCGTCGGTGAGCACCGCGGCGATGCCGGTCGCCGAGCCGCCGATCGCGATGTTGACGGTGCCGCCGGTGGTGCTGCACACCGTTGTGCCGCTGACGTTTTGGTCCTTGCCGTCGATGATGACCTTGGTGCCGGCCGATCCGGTGGCGCTCGCCGGCGCGCTCGTCCCCGAGCTGGACCCGGAACCGCTGGTGGTCGACTTGTTGCTCGAACAACCGGAAATTCCCGCCGCCAGAATCGCCGCTCCGGTCACCGCGACCGTCAGTCCACGCTTCACTCGTGCTCCTTTGCCCGATGTTGACGGTCCTTCGAATTTCGGGACCGTGCGGGCAGTATGCGGGTTTGCGGGAGCAAAGACCAGGGCCGGGGGAAACTCTTTCCGTGTTCATTAGCTGCTGCACGTGACAGGCTATTGTCCGTGAATCACAAACCCCCCACCACGGTCATCGAGTCGGCGCATCGCGCACACGATCTGCCGTTCGAGGACACGACGGATTTCCGCGATGCCGACCGCGGCTTCATCGCGGCCCTGTCCCCGTGCGTCGTCAAGGCCGCCGACGGCCGCGTCGTGTGGGACAACGACGCCTACGCCTTCCTGGGCGGCCCCGCGCCGGCGACGGTGCACCCCAGCCTGTGGCGGCAGTCGACCCTGGCCGCCAAGCAGGGCCTCTACGAAGTGGTTCCGGGCATCTACCAGGTGCGCGGCCTCGACCTGTCCAACATCACCTTCGTCGAGGGCGACACCGGGATCATCGTGATCGATCCGCTGGTGTCCACCGAGGTGGCCGCCGCGGCGCTGGGACTGTACCGCGCCCACCGCGACGGCGAGCGCCCCGTGGTCGCCGTCATCTACACCCACAGCCACGTCGACCACTTCGGCGGCGTCCTGGGCGTGACCTCGCAGGCCGACGTGGACGCCGGCGCGGTGGCGGTGCTGGCCCCGGAGGGGTTCATCGAACACGCGGTGCAGGAGAACGTGTTCGCCGGACCGGCGATGACCCGGCGGGCCACCTACATGTACGGGACCCTGCTGCCCCGCGGCCCGCACGGCCAGGTGGGCTGCGGGCTGGGGCAGGCCCCGTCCACCGGTGAGGTGGCCGTCATCGTCCCGACGGTGGTCATCCGGCGGACCGGCGAGAAGCACACCCTCGACGGCGTGGAGATCGAGTTCCAGATGGCGCCCGGCACCGAGGCGCCGGCCGAGATGCATTTCTATTTCCCGCGTTTCCGCGCGCTGTGCATGGCCGAGAACGCCACCCACAACCTGCACAACCTGCTGACTCTGCGCGGCGCGCTGGTGCGCGACCCGCACGCGTGGTCGGGCTACCTCACAGAGGCGATCGACACGTTCGCCGACCGCGCCGACGTGGTGTTCGCCTCCCACCACTGGCCGACCTGGGGGCGCGAGAGCATCGTCGAGTTCCTGTCGCTGCAGCGAGACCTGTATGCCTACCTGCACGACCAGACGCTGCGGTTGCTGAACCGCGGCCACACCGGGGTGGAGATCGCCGAGATGTTCCAGATGCCGCCGGCGCTGCAGCGGGCCTGGCACACCCACGGCTACTACGGCTCGGTCAGCCACAACGTCAAGGCGGTCTACCAGCGCTACATGGGCTGGTTCGACGGCAACCCGGCCCGGCTGTGGCCACATCCCCCGGAGGCGATCGGGCCCCGCTACGTGGCCGCGATGGGCGGCATCGACCGGGTGGTCGAGCTGGCCGCGGCGGCGTTCGAGTCCGGCGACTTCCGCTGGGCGGCAACGCTGCTCGATCACGCGCTGTTCACCGACAGCGGCCACGGCCCCGCCCGTGAGCTGTACGCCGACACCCTCGAGCAGCTCGCCTACGGCGCGGAGAACGCGACCTGGCGCAACTTCTTCCTCAGCGGCGCAACCGAACTGCGCGACGGCAACTTCGGCACCGCCACCACCGCGACGTCGCTGTCGCTGCTGACGCAGCTCACCCCGGAGCAGATCTTCGACGGCCTGGCCATCCGCGTCGACGGGCCGAGCGCCTGGGGACTCGACCTCGACCTCGACGTCGAGTTCGCCGAGCCTGCGGCGAACTACCGGCTCACGCTGCGCAACGGCGTGCTGATCTATCGGAAGGGGGCCGCCGACCCGGTGACCGCTTCGGTGACCGTGAGCGTGGGCAGCAAGCTCCGGCTGCTGACCGTCGCGATGGGCGACTTCGACTCGCCCGGGCTGCGGATCTCCGGCGACCAGTCGGCGCTGCAGGCGTTTCTCGGCGTGCTCGACGAGCCCGACCCTGCCTTCAACATCGTCACGCCGTGACGTCGATGACGACCTTGCCGATCGCCTTGCGGTCGGCGACGTGCCGCAACGCGGCCGCCGTTTCGGCCAGCGGGAATCGCGCGCCGATGTAGGGCCGGACCGTGCCGGCGGCGAACAGCTGCGCCAGCTCAGCCATGTCACGTGCGGCGTCGTCGGGCCGGTCGGCCATGAAGGTGC
>NZ_JBYCLG010000360.1:0-1683 GCF_057473785.1 Mycobacterium sp. TH-M103 | reverse complement strand
CGGTTCGTCGAGCGCGAGCTTGAGCCATTCGGCGAGCTTGGCGGCCTGCGGCTGCGAGCCCTTGAGCTCCTCGATGAGGATCGCCGGGGTTCCCGTGGCCATCGGCTCCCGGGTGACCGGCCCGGCGCCGGCCGGGACGCCGGCCCCCCAGGTGACCAGCGTGTTCGGCTGCACGCTGACCGGCCCCTGCGGGTCGGCGCCGGTGACGGTCAGCAGCTCCGAGGTCCAGCTGATCCCGACCGCGGCCGCCAGCGCGCGGGTGGCCCCCGAGGTGGACGTGCCGGGGCCGAGGTCGCGGGGCAGCAGCGACACGGCATCGCCGACGGTCAGCACCTTGCCGAGCAGGGCCTGGCGCAGGGTGACCGGCGACACCGACCGGGTCGTCAGGGACGAGCCCGACAGCGTCACCGACCGAGCGCCGTACACGGTGACCGCACCGACGAGCACCGCGGTGCCCTCGCGCAGCCCGGCGTTGGACAGCGTCACGTCGTCGAGCAGCGCCGCGCCGACCGCGGTGTCCGGCCCGGAAAGAGCCGCCACGGCCGCCGTGGTCCGCGACCCGGTCAGCGACACCGCGTCCCACTCCCGGATCCCGAGCGCGGCGACGGCACTGGGGTGCAGGCGGATGACGCCCCGGCGGGAGTCGAGGGCCGAGGTGTTCAGCCGGGCGGTGAGCGTGAGCCGACCGGAGCCCGTCACGTCAGACGCCCACCCGGTTTGCGTAGCCCCAGCCGCGCCACCGACCGGCGGTTGGGCCGGGCTTGGCGGATGGCGCGTCGCGCGGCCCGCCGCTGTTTGGGTTTGTCGGCCCACGCCTCGGGGTGGGCGGCCAGCCAGCGCTGGTTGCGCACCCCGAACGGGATGTGCACCAGGTAGGCGACGATGATCGCCCAGATCAGCAGGTAGGGGGCCAGCACCGCGGCGGCGGCGAAGATCGCCAGCACCGCCAGCAGCGGCGCGGCCCAGTTCGGCGGCACCGACACGGCGTGCATCTTCTTCATCGGGATCTTGCTGACCAGCAGCATCGAGGTCCCCACCACCCAGACGCACAAGAACACCGGCGAGGTCCACCAGCCCGCGCCGAACTGCAGCTTGAGCCCGATGAGGCCGATGATCGACACCGCGCCCGCCGGCGCGGGCATCCCGACGAAGAACTCCCGCGCGTAGGCGGGCTGGCTGCCGTCGTCGAGCAGCGCGTTGAACCTCGCGAGCCGCAGCACCACGCACACCGCGTACAGCAGAACCACCACCCAGCCGGCCGGCGACGTCGACAGCATCGTCACGTAGAGCACGATCGCGGGGGTGACCCCGAAGTTGACCGCGTCGGCCAGCGAGTCGATCTCCGCGCCCATCCGGGACTGGGCGTCCAGGATGCGCGCCACCCGCCCGTCCAGGCCGTCCAGGATGGCGGCCGCGGCGATCAGCGCCATCGCCGCCTTCGGCTGGTGCTCGAGGGCGAACTTGATCGCGGTCAGCCCCGCGCAGACCGACAGCACGGTCATCGAGCTGGGCAGAATCTGCAGGCTCACCCCCCGCCTGGCCCGCGGCCTGATCGTCATGGCAGTTCGGCCAGCACGGTTTCGCCTGCGACCGCCCGCTGGCCCACCTCGACGAGCGGCACCGCGCCCGGCGGCAGGTAGGTGTCCAACCGGGAGCCGAACCTGATCAGCCCGTAGGTGTCGC
>NZ_JBYCLG010000359.1:0-3215 GCF_057473785.1 Mycobacterium sp. TH-M103 | reverse complement strand
GCGCCTTGAGCCCGGTCACGCGACCGTCCTTGCCGACGAACTCCTCGGTGTTCACCGAGAACACCCGCTCGCCGCCCTCTTCGTGCGCCGAGGACACTCGGTACATCAGCGGGTAGGTCGGCCAGGGCGTGGATTGCGCGCGGGTGTCCGGCGGCCGCGGCATGATCTCGAACTGGTGCACCGCGACCGCGCCCTGCCGGTGCACGGTCCCCAGGCAGTCCGCCCCGGTGTCACCGCCGCCGATGATGATGACCTTTTTGCCCTTGGCGGTGATCGGCGGCTGCCCGTCCGGACCGACCTCCCCGTCGCCGAGGTCGCCGAGCGCCTGCTTGTTGCCCCAGGGCAGGAACTCCATCGCCTGGTGGATACCGTCCAGCTCGCGGCCGGGCACCGGCAGGTCGCGCCAGTCGGTGGCTCCGCCGGCCAGGACCACCGCGTCGAAGTCGGCCCGCAGCGCCTCGACGGTGAGGTCGACCCCGACGTTGACGCCGGGCCGGAATTCGGTTCCCTCGGCGCGCATCTGGTCCAGCCGCCGGTCCAGGACGCGCTTTTCCATCTTGAACTCCGGAATGCCGTAGCGCAGCAGGCCGCCGATGCGGTCCGCACGCTCGAACACGGTGACGGCGTGGCCGGCGCGGGTGAGCTGCTGCGCCGCGGCCAGGCCCGCCGGGCCCGAACCCACCACCGCGACCGTCTTTCCGGTCCGCGTGTGCGGGGGTAGCGGCGTCACGAAGCCTTCCTCGAAAGCCCTGTCGATGATCTCGAGCTCGATCTGCTTGATCGTCACCGGATCCTGGTTGATGCCGAGCACGCAGGCCGGCTCACACGGCGCCGGGCAGAGCCGGCCGGTGAAGTCGGGGAAGTTGTTCGTGGCGTGCAACCGCTCGATGGCGTCGCGCCACCGACCGTTGCGGACCAGGTCATTCCATTCCGGGATCAAGTTGCCCAGCGGGCAGCCGTTGTGGCAGAAGGGAATGCCGCAGTCCATGCAGCGGGTCGCCTGCTCGCGCAACGTCTCGGAGTCGAAGTCCTCGTAGACCTCGTTCCAGTCGCGCAACCGCAGCGGGACAGGACGGCGCTTCGGCAGTTCCCGGTGCGTGAACTTCAGGAAGCCGGACGGGTCAGCCATGCGCGGCCGCCATGATCGCCTTGTCGACGTCCAGGCCGTCGCGCTCGGCCTCGGCGATCGCCTGCAACACCCGCTTGTAGTCCCGCGGCATTACCTTGGCGAAATGCCGCCGCTGCCCCGGCCAGTCGGCCAGGATCCGCTGCCCGACCGCGGAATCGGTGTTGTCGACGTGCGCCTGGATCATGCCGTGCAGCCATTCCTCGTCGTCGGACTCGAGGCTCTCGAGTTCCACCATCTCGGTGTTGAGATATTGCGGCAGTTCGCCGTCCGGATCGTAGACGTAGGCCACCCCGCCGGACATGCCGGCCGCGAAGTTGCGGCCGGTACGGCCGAGGATGACGACCTTGCCCCCGGTCATGTATTCGCACCCGTGGTCGCCGACGCCCTCCACCACGGCGTGCGCCCCGGAGTTGCGCACCGCGAATCGCTCGCCGACCACGCCGCGCAAGTAAGCCTCCCCACTGGTGGCACCGAACAAGATGACGTTGCCCCCGATGATGTTGTCCTCGGCCACATAATCCTGCGGGGCATTGTCCGACGGGCGAACCACGAGCCGGCCACCCGACAGACCCTTGCCGACGTAGTCGTTGGCGTCGCCGTAGACACGCAACGTGATCCCCCGCGGCACGAATGCGCCGAAGCTGTTGCCCGCGGAGCCCTCGAAGGTGATGTCGATGGTTCCGTCCGGCAGGCCCTGCCCACCATAGGCTTTCGTCAACTCGTGGCCCAACATCGTGCCCACCGTGCGGTTCACGTTGCTGATCGTGGTGGAGAACCGCACCGGCTTACCGGAATCCAGCGCCTCGCGGCTCATCACGATCAACTGCTGATCCAGCGCCTTGTCCAGACCGTGATCCTGACTCGAGCTGCAGTACAGGTCCTGGTTCATGAAGGCCGACTCCGGCTCGTGCAGCACCGGCGCCAAATCCAGCCGGTGCGCCTTCCAGTGCGCGCGGGCCAGCGTGGTGTCCAGCGAGCCGACCTGCCCGACGACCTCGTTGAAGTTCCGGAAACCTAGCTGCGCCATGTATTCCCGGACTTCCTCGGCGAGGAACATGAAGAAGTTCTCCACGAACTCGGGCTTGCCGTTGAAACGCTCGCGCAGCAGCGGGTTCTGGGTCGCCACGCCGACCGGGCAGGTGTCCAGATGACATACCCGCATCATGATGCAGCCGGACACCACCAACGGCGCGGTGGCGAAACCGAATTCCTCGGCGCCGAGCAGCGCGGCGATCATCACGTCGCGCCCCGTCTTCAGCTGACCGTCGACCTGGACGACGATCCGGTCGCGTAACCCGTTGAGCAGCAAGGTCTGCTGCGTCTCGGCCAGGCCGAGTTCCCACGGCGCCCCGGCGTGCTTCATCGACGTCAGCGGGGTGGCCCCGGTGCCGCCGTCGTGCCCGGAGATCAGCACCACGTCGGCGTGCGCCTTGGACACGCCCGCGGCCACCGTGCCGACGCCGTTCTCGGACACCAGTTTCACGTGCACCCGCGCCGAGGGATTGGCGTTCTTCAAGTCGTGGATGAGCTGCGCCAGGTCCTCGATGGAGTAGATGTCGTGATGCGGCGGCGGCGAGATGAGCCCGACTCCGGGCGTCGAATGCCGCACCTCGGCGACCCACGGGTACACCTTGTGTCCCGGAAGTTGGCCGCCCTCACCGGGTTTGGCGCCCTGGGCCATCTTGATCTGGATGTCGGTGCAGTTCGTCAGGTAGTGCGACGTTACGCCGAACCGCCCGGAGGCGACCTGCTTGATCGCGCTGCGGCGCCAGTCGCCGTTGGGGTCGCGGTCGAACCGTGCGACGTCCTCGCCGCCCTCACCGCTGTTGGACCGCCCACCGAGCCGATTCATCGCGATGGCGAGCGTCTCGTGGGCCTCGGCGGAGATCGACCCGTAGCTCATCGCGCCCGTCGAGAAGCGCTTGACGATCTCGCTGGCCGGCTCGACCTCGTCCAGCGGCACCGGCGGGCGAACGTCGGAGCGGAACTTCAGCAGCCCGCGCAGGGAGGCCATCCGCTCGCTCTGGTCGTCGACCAGGCGGGTGTACTCCTTGAAGATCTTGTACTGGCCGGTGCGGGTCGAGTG
>NZ_JBYCLG010000358.1:0-10029 GCF_057473785.1 Mycobacterium sp. TH-M103 | reverse complement strand
CATCGAACCTAGATCACCGTCCGTGCGCCCCGCTCACCATCCCCGCCGCCATACCACACGCTCCCTGATCCACATGAACGTCAGGAGAGCCGAACTTTCTACCGTGAGTTCGTGTTCAAGACACGGACGCAGGGTTAGGAGATCCGCACATGACTCGCGCACCGACGCCGGCGCTCGTGCAGGACCAGTTGGAGCTCTACCGGCGGATGTGGGTATTGCGGCTGCTGGACATGGCACTCGAGGAGTCGCGGATCGACGGTCTTCTCGACGGTCCCCGAGAAACCGCATTCGGGCAGGAGGCCGTGGCCGTAGGCATCACCGCGGCACTGCGGCCCCGCGACGTCATGACCACCACCATCCCCCATCTTCGGCACGCCCTGCGGGCCGGCCTCGCCCTTCCGCTGGGCCCCGCGATCGCCCAACTGATCGATCCGTCCCTCTGCGACTCGCAGGAAAGGACCCCTGTGGGCGAGTGGAAGCTCGGTCTGCACTCCGCATCGACCCCGTTGGCGCGGTCGGTGCTGTCCGCCCTCGGTGACGCCGACGCGCAGCGGCGGGCCGGCGCGGGCGAGGTAACACTGCTGGCCATCGCGGATCGGGACGCGAGCACCGTCGAGTTCACCGTGGCCGCGACCATCGCTTCGTCGTGGCGGCTCCCGGTGGTGTTCGTCGTCGAGGACATCCGCGCTGTATCGGGTCCACGCGCGGACCGCTGCCCGCGCGGTCGTCATGGCATGCCGGTGCTGTCGAACAACGGCAAAGATGTTGGCGCGGTTCGCGATTCGGTCGCCGAGGCAGTGCGGCGGACGGGTGTGGGCGAAGGCCCGGTGCTGGTCAACGCCGTTACCTACCGCAGCAACCACCCCGTCGGTCTGGATCCCCTGGTGTCCGAGAGGCGACGGCTGATCGACGGCGGCGTCAGCTGCGCCCACCTGTACGAGGTGGAACGCCGAGCCCGCCATTTGGTGGCCGAAGCCGAGTCGTTCGCGACGGCCATGGTGCGGGCGGAGGAGGCGGCGCCGGTCCGCGAGCCGGAGCGCTGGCCGGCGATCAGCTGAGTAGGCCTTGCCGCATCCCCTCGGCGACGGCCGCCGCTCGATCGCTGACGCCGAGCTTCTCGTAGAGGCGCTGGACATGGGTTTTGACGGTCGACGGGGCCACATACAGTTCCCGCGCTATCGCGGGGACGCTTTGGCCGTGGGCAATCCGGTTGAGCACCTCGCGCTCTCGTGCGCTCAGCGCGGGCGCCGCCGGCGCCGCGCGCTGGCGGATCTCGGCGGCAAGGCCCCCGACGAGCCCCGGTGCCACCACGTCACGACCTTGCGCGCAATCCAGCACGGCGCTGACGATCTCGCTGCGGGTCGAGTCTTTCAGCACGAACCCTGCGGCGCCCTGCTGCAGTGCCTGGTAGACGATCGCCGACTCGTCGTGCGCGGAGAGCAACAACGCGCGGGAGGGCAACTCCAGGTTTCGCATCTCCGCCGCCACCTGAGCGCCGTCCATGCCGGGCATCCGGTAGTCGAGCAATGCGACGTCGGGCAGGTGAGCCTTGATCAACTCCAGCGCCGCGGTGCCGTCGTCCGCCTCGCCGACGACGTCGACCGACCCGCTCGACGCGAGCGCCCGCACCACGCCCTCGCGGAAGAGCGGATGATCGTCGGCGACGACCACCGTCACCTTGTGCGGGGCCGCTGCGCCGACCATGGCGATGAGTGTAGCGGCCGGCCGCAACAGAATTGCTGCTGTGGACTTGCGGCGGCCCGATCCCTTCCTTCGTGGTTCGACACGGCCGGGACCCCGCCGATGAGTACGGTGACCGGGTGACGGTGGGCGGCGACGCTGAACTCGATCGGGTCCGCAGCGTGCGTCAGTTGCGCGCGTACCGCCTCGCGTCGGTGCTGCGCATCGGTGTGGTGGGGCTCATGGTCGCCGCCATGGTCGTCGGCACGCCGAAATCCGAACGGGCGCAGCAGACCACCTTGGTCGTCGTCTACGCCTTTGTCGCGCTGGGTGCCGCCGTCCTGGCCTTCGCCCGGCCCGGCCTCCGGGTCGGGGTGGGCCGCTCCGCGGACATCGGCCGGTGGAGCAGTTCGCGTCACCACCGTCGACGTCGTCGCGTTGACGGGCTTTCAGCTGCTGTCCGCCTACGGGATCCATCCCCCTGTTGATCATGGTGCTGCTGCCGGTCTTGGTCGGGGTCGACGTATCGTCGCGCCGGGCGGCTGTGGTGCTGGCCTCCACCTTCGTCGGATTCGCGGTCGCCGGGGTTCACGACCATGTGCTGATGCGCCGGGGCAGATTGCCCGACGACGCTTTTCATTTGGGGCTCTACGCGTTTTTGGGCGCCACCGCGTTCGTGGTCGTCCGCACGAATAGCGTCACGTGCGGTCGGTGGCGAAGCTGGGCGCCCTACGCGAGGAGTTGCTCGCCCAGACGATGACCGCGTCGGACGTCGAGCAGTGCCGCATCTCGGAATCTCTTCACCGGGCCGCTGCAGGACATTCTGCCGGTGCGACACGAACTCGTGGAAATGGACGCGGCGCACCCCGGCGACGAGCGCCTCGGGCGCGCGCTGGCACGTCTTGAGGCTGCCTGGGAGCGGCTGCGCTAGGCGACGTTCGAGTTGCATCCTGGGGAAGGGCACACCGTGTTGGCCTCCCAGCGGGCCCGACTAACGCGGACTCCCATGCCCGCATGCCGTTACCGCTCGGGGCAGAGCGGGGCAACACATTAACCGGCAATTGCCAGCTAATTAACAGGAAGCTAACAAGCTCTTCACACAATTTTTTCTATACGCACCTAAATAGCTGAGCTATATGGTACCCGGGTGGATTCGTCGGGTGGCCAAACATGTTCGCTCAGTGGACGGCATCGACGTCTTGGTAACCGGTCGTTGCATCGCCAACCTGCCGCTCCCGCGGCAGCGCGGTGGTGCTCTCGATGACGACCGAGTCGGTCGGCAGCATCTCCGCTGCGGGCATCCTTGCTGAACCGGCATTGCACGGTTTGCTGCCGTTCGACTTCGGCGCGCTCCCCCCCGAAGTGAACTCGGGGCGCATGTATGCCGGGCCCGGATCGGGCTCGCTGATGGCGGCCGCGGGGGCGTGGGACTCACTGGCGGCGGAACTCGGCGCGGCGGCCGCCGGCTACCGGTCGGTGGTCGCCGAACTGATCAGCCTGCGCTGGACGGGGCCGGCGTCGGCGTCGATGCTGGCGGCGGTCATGCCGTTTGCGGACTGGCTGGCCGGCACCGCCGTGCTAGCCGAACAGGCCGGCATGCAGGCCAACGCGGCCGCCGCCGCCTACGAAGCCGCGTTCGCGTTGACGGTGCCGCCGCCGGCGATCGCCGCCAACCGGGTGCTGCTCGGCACGCTGGTCGCGACGAACTTCTTCGGCCAGAACACGGCGGCGATCGCTGCGACCGAGGCTCAATACGCGGAATTCTGGGCTCAGGACGCCACCGCGATGTACGGCTATGCGGCGTCTTCGGCGGCCGCGTCGGTGTTGACCGCGTTCGCCTCGCCGCCGAACACCACCAACCCCGCCGGGGTGGCCGGCCAGGAGGCGGCGGTGAGCCACGCCGGTATGTTGGCCGCGGGTGCCGCACAGCACGCAGCGATGTCGCCCGCGACGCAGGCAACGCCTTCCTCCGGGTTGCTGCTGGCGTTGCAGCACCTCGGATCGGCAGCGACGAGTGGTATCGAGTCGAAGCTCGCGGCTTTGACGGCAAGCTTGAACGCCTTTCCGACCGAAAATTTGAACCTGGTGGTTAACACGTCCGGGTTGAGCTATTTCGGCGCGGGTGTCGTTCAGTTGGGCTACCTGTTTGGGCAGCAGTTCGTGCCCAGCTTCGGGAAGGCGCCGCTGGTCTCCGCGATCGAACCGGCCTTGTCTTCTACCGCGGCGCCCGCCGGTGAGAGGGGCGTATTGGTTGCGGCGAACGTGGGTCAGGCCGGCAGGGTCGGGCTGATGTCGGTTCCACCGAGTTGGGCAACGTCGCCCGTTGCGCCGACTGCGGCCGAGGCCGGCATCGTGACCTCGGTCGGACACGGCACTCCTGCCGGCGCGACGAACGGATTGCTGCCGGCCGGGGTCGGGGGACAGCGGCGCGGCCTGAACTTCGGGCGGCGTCGCTACGGCCTGCGGCTGACGGTCATGACACGGCCGCCGTACGGCGGTTGAGGCATTGCGAGCCACGGCACGACAGAGCCAAAACACGACAGTAGGGAGAAGGGACATGGCACACACACATACCGATAGGCGCCGGAAATGATGGATTTCGGCTCATTCCCGCCCGAAATTCACTCGATGAGGATCTATTCGGGGCCCGGATCGTCGTCGCTGCTTGCCGCAGCATCGGCGTGGAGCGGTTTGGCCGGCGAATTGTCCTCCACCGCAACCGGATACGAGACCGTGGTGACGCGGCTGAGCAGTGAAGGCTGGACGGGACCCGCATCGGCGGCGATGGCCGAATCCGCGGCCCCTTATATTGCATGGTTGCGTACCACCGCTGCGCAGGCCGAACAGTCGGCTGACAAGGCGCGTCTGGCGGCCAGCGCATACGAAACGGCGCTCGCCTCGGTGGTACCGCCGCCGCAGATCGCGGCGAACCGCGCTCAGCTGGAGGCGTTGGTGGCCACCAACCTACTCGGGCAGAACGCATCCGCGATCGCGGCCAACGAGGCCCAGTACGGCGAGATGTGGGCGCAGGACACCGCCGCCATGTATCAGTATGCTGGTACCTCCGCGGTCGCGGCAGCGGTCAAACAGTATGTGTCGCCGCCGCAGACTTCCAACCCGGCGGCCGCGGCCACGCAGGGCGTTGCGGCGACCCAAGCCGCCGCTACTTCGGCCGGCGCGGCGCAGAACTCGCTGTCCCAGTTGGTGTCGGCGATGCCCAATGCGTTGCAGAGCCTGGCGTCGCCCCTGACGTCGGCGGCATCGTCTCCGGCGAACAGCTTGCAGCAGTTTTTGAACTGGTATGGGCCATTCGGCAACTTCTTCTACGACACCTCGGGGTTGCCGTTCTTCGGCGCCGGCATCACCACCTTCTTCACCGGCACGGCGGCCAGCCTTGGGCTGGTAGGCCCGGGCGCCGCAGCCGCTTCTTTAGCACCGGCCGAGGGGGCGGCGGGCGCGGCCGCGGGTGCGGCCGGCGCAGTGGGCCCGGCGCTGGCGGGCAGCACCGGGGTGTCGGCGACGCTGGCCGGCGCGAACTCGGTCGGTAGCCTGTCCGTGCCTCCCGCCTGGGCCGGGTCGAGCCCGGCGGCGAGCCCGGCCATCCCGTCGCGGTTCGTCAGCGAGGTGATCGAGCCCGAGAGCGCCAGCCACGCGGGCAATCTCGTGGGCGGCATGCCGTTGGCGGGTGTGGGTAAGGGCTCGGCGGCGGCCGCCGGTCCCCGGTACGGGGCTCGCCTCACCGTGATGGCCCAGCCGCCGTCGGCAGGCTGAGCGCGAAAAAAGGGGGGCGGACAGACAAAGGACATGACATGACAAAGGGCACCGAGACGAACGTCGCCGATTCCTCCGTCGCCGGCGTCGAGCACGACACGCTGACCGCCACCAGGGAGACGCTCGAGGACTACACGCTGCGCTTCGCGCCGCGCGGGTACCGGCGGTGGTCCACGGCCGTGGTCGGGGTGTCGGCCCTGGGCGGCATCGCCTATCTGGCCGACTTCGCGATCGGCGCCAACGTGGGTATCTCCTACGGCACCACCAACGCGCTGTGGGGTATCGGGATCTTCGCGGTGGTGATCTTCGCGACCGGGTTTCCCCTGGCCTACTACGCCGCGCGGTACAACATCGACCTCGACCTGATCACCCGCGGCAGTGGCTTCGGCTACTACGGTTCGGTGGTCACCAACGTCATCTTCGCGACGTTCACCTTCATCTTCTTCGCGCTCGAGGGTTCCATCATGGCCCAGGGGCTGAAACTGGGGCTGCACATCCCGCTCTGGGCCGGCTATGCCTGCTCGACGCTGATCATCTTCCCGCTGGTTATCTACGGCATGAAAGTCCTTTCCCAGCTGCAGGTCTGGACCACGCCGCTGTGGCTGGTCCTGATGGTCGCCCCGTTCGTGTACCTGGTGATCAGCCATCCCGAGTCGGTCGGCGAATTCTTCGGCTACACCGGCAAGTACGGCCGCAGCGGCTTCGACCTCGGTTCCTCCCTGCTGGCCGCGGGCGTGTGCCTGTCGCTGATCGCGCAGATCGCCGAACAGATCGACTACCTGCGTTTCATGCCCCCGCGCACCCCGCAGAACTCCCGCAGCTGGTGGACCTGGATGTTGCTCGCCGGTCCCGGCTGGGTGGTGTTCGGGGCGGTCAAGCAGATCGTCGGGCTGTTCCTGGCCGTATACCTGATCTTCCACCTCGTGGGCTCCACGTCGATCGCCAACCAGCCGGTGCACCAGTTCAACGAGATCTACCAGAACTTCATGCCGGACTGGCTGGCGCTGACCCTGGCCGTGATCCTCGTGGTCCTCAGCCAGATCAAGATCAACGTGACCAACGCGTACTCGGGATCGCTGGCGTGGACCAACTCCTTCACCCGCGTCACCAAGCACTACCCGGGCCGTGTGGTGTTCCTCGGTGTCAACCTGACGATCGCTCTGATCCTGATGGAAGCCAACATGTTCGACTTCCTCAACACCATTCTCGGGTTCTACTCGAACTGCGGTATGGCGTGGGTGGTGGCGGTGGCCTCCGACATCGTCTTCAACAAGTATCTGCTCGGCCTGTCGCCGAAGAAGCCCGAGTTCCGGCGCGGCATGTTGTACGCGGTCAACCCGGTGGGATTCGGCTCGATGGTGCTGGCGGCGGGGCTGTCGATCGTCGCGTTCTTCGGTGGCCTCGGTGAGGAATTGCGGCCCTACTCACCGCTGGTGGCGATCGTGATCGCGTTGGTGATGCCGCCGGTCCTGGCGGTCGCCACCAAAGGCAGGTACTACCTTCGGCGCACCGATGACGGCATCGCGTTGCCCATGTACGACGAGCTGGGCAACCCCTCGGGTGAGCACCTGAGGTGTCATGTCTGCAAGCACGAGTTCGAACGACCGGACATGATGGCCTGCCAAACCCACCAGGCTTACGTCTGCTCGCTGTGCCTTTCCACCGACAAGGTGGGCGACCACGTGCTGCCGGCCGCGGTCCAGGCTTGACATCTGGAACACGAATTCCCAGAGGCGATCTCCCGCCGCGTCCTGGCTCCGCGAGTGCCACACTTGGCGGCGGCCCAGCCGCTGTCAAGTGTGGCGTCGATGACAAGGCACATCCGAGTGTGATGGGTTTCATGCCTCGCTGATACATGCGTCTAGTTAGCCCATCTATTATTGTTGCTCGTCGTGGTCGAGAGCCGGTTGTCGCAAAGTCATGTACCTGTGGTTGGCGATAGTGCGGGCTATGTTGACGCCGACGGCACGATCGTCGTGCCCGACGCGGTGACCCTGACGTCGCTTCTCGACCGCAACCGCCTGGCTTTCGGTGACCGCCGGTCCTATCGCTTCATCGACTACGCCAAGGATCACCACGGGCAGGCCGTTGATCTGAGCTGGAACGCGTTGTGGTCACAGGTGCGCGCGATCGGCGCCCGCTTACAACAAGTCACCTCGCCCGGGGACCGGGTGGCGATCGTAGCCCCACAGGGTTTGCATTACGTCGCAGGCTTTTTCGCCGCGCTCCATGCCGGCAACGTCGCAGTCCCGCTGTTTGCGCCGACGCTGTCCGGGCATGCCGAGCGTCTGGCGGCGGTGCTGGCAGATGCCCGGCCCGCCGCTGTGTTGACCACCACCGGCGCCGCCGAGCCGGTCCGCACGTTCATGAAAGCGGTGCCGCCGCAGCGGCGTCCGCGATTGATCGCGGTAGATGCGGTGCCAGAAGAGCTCGGCTCGAGCTTTGTCGACATGGCACGGGATGCCGATGATGTCGCCTATTTGCAATACACGTCCGGTTCGACACGCACGCCGGCCGGTGTGGAGATCACCCACCGCTCCGTGTGCACGAACGTCATGCAAATGGTCCTGGCGGGCGGACTTGACCTGAGAGTCCGCAGCGTGAGCTGGTTACCCCTGTACCACGACATGGGCCTGATCATGATCATGTTCCCCGCGCTGTTCGGGGAATCCATCACGTTGATGGATCCCATGGCGTTTCTTCGGAGGCCATACCGATGGATCAAGCACCTGGGCGCCGAGGGCCGATACGGGCGCACGTTTGCCGCCGCGCCGAACTTCGCTTTCGAACTGACCGCCGAACGCGGCCTGCCGCCACTGGGCGAAGCCTTGGACCTGAGCAATCTTGTCTGCCTGCTCAACGGGTCTGAACCGGTGACGATGTCGGCCATCGACAAATTCACCACCGCGTTCGCCCCCTACGGCCTGCCCGCCACAGCGGTCAAGCCGTCCTACGGAATGGCCGAAGCGACGCTCTCGGTGGCCAGCATCGCCCAAGATGCCAAGGCCAGTGCGATCTACCTTGATCGTGACCAGCTCGGTGCGGGCCGCGCGGTGCCCGTAGCCGCGACGAGTCCAGGCGCGGTTCCCCACGTCTCGTGTGGTCAACCGATTCCCAACCAGTGGGCAGTGATCACCGATTCCGACGGCGCCGAGGTCTCCGACTGTACGATCGGCGAAATTTGGTTGCACGGCAACAACGTTGGTCGCGGATATTTCGGCCGCGACGATGAAACCGAGCGCGTATTCGCCAACAAGCTGCAATCGCGGCTGATGCAGGGCAGCCACGCCGAGGGTGCGGAAGACAACTGCTCCTGGCTGGCAACCGGGGACCTCGGCGTGTATGTCGCCGGCGATCTGTATCTGATAGGGCGGATCAAAGACCTCATCATCATCGACGGCCGCAATCACTATCCCCACGACATCGAGGCCACGGTCGGCTACGCTTCAACGGCCATCCGCCACGGATATGTTGCCGCGTTTTCGGTACCCCGCGACATGCTGGATTCGCCGGCCGGCAACACTGCGGAGCAACTCGTCATCGTGGCCGAACGCGCGGCCGGCGCGGGCCGGGAAGATCCGCGCCCGATCCTCGATGCGGTGAGTGCTGCGGTCGCGCGCCAGCACCACATCCGCATTGCTGACATCAGACTTGTGGCCGCAGGCGTCATCCCCCGTACCACCAGCGGCAAACTTGCCCGCAACGCGTGCCGGGCCGACTACCTCGCCGGACGGTTCAACCGCGGCCGGTAGCGGCTGGGAATGTCGCCCGTTCTCGAATGCGGGATACCCACTTCGTTGCCGCAAGTGCGCACCCGACCCCGCGGCCGGTTCAGCAATTCGCCGCGGTGGCGCTTTCCGCTTCACGGCCGGATCATGGAGTAGGTTAACCGATCTGCACGTCGTCGGCATCAACGTCTTGTCCGCGGCGACGGTGACCCGCGTCCGGCGCCGCGCGGCTCCTATTGCAGGTCGACGGACTTGCCGGTCGCGGCGGCGTAGCCCGCCCGGTACCCGAAAACCATTGCCGGGCCGATGGTTCCGCCGGCACCGCCGTAGGCCCGCCCGGTCGCACCGGCCATGGCGTTGCCCGCGGCGAACAGCCCCGGTATCGGTTCCCCGCCGACGTGCAGGACGCGCCCGTCGTGATCGGTGCGCGGGCCGCCCTTGGTGCCCATCGCGCCGATGCTCACCGGCACCGCGTAGAAGGGGGCTGTGTCGATCGGGCCGAGCGTCTTGCCGGCGAGCGTGGTCGCGCTGTCGTCGCCCCAGTACCCGTCGTACGCGCTCGAGCCGCGCCCGAAGTCGGGATCGGCGCCGCCGGCGACGTGACGGTTCCATCGCTCGACGGTGCGGGTCAGGCCGTCGGAGTCGATGCCGGTCTTGGCGGCCAGCTCGGCGAGGTCGGCCGATTCGCAGAACCAGTCCGGAACCGGTTCGCCGGGGGCGACGCCGAGGAATCCGTACCGCTGCAGGTGGATCGAGTCGAACACCATCCACGCGCGATCGTTGACGTATCCGTCGCGTGGGTCCAGGTACTGGAAAGCGCCGGCCATCGAGTTGTAGTCGGCGGCCTCGT
>NZ_JBYCLG010000357.1:0-4398 GCF_057473785.1 Mycobacterium sp. TH-M103 | reverse complement strand
TCCAACGAACCGGGGCCTGCTACCCGGCGCTCCGGTACCTACCGGGACGGGACTTCCACCCGCTAGTCCAATCCAACTTTCAGGACGCACCATCGGGCCAATCTAGAACGTGTTCTATTCCTTGGGCAAGGGCCGGCTAGATCAGCGTCGCGAGCTCGCGGACCTGCTCGGTGTTGCGTCCGGACACTACCATCATGGTGACTCCGGCGGCCTCCCACACCTTGATCTGCTTACGCACGTAGTCCAGGTCGCCGACGATCGCGGCGTCGTCGACGACCTCGTCGGGGATGATCTCGGCGGCCTTGTCCTTCTGGTCGGAACGGAACAGCGCGGTCACCTCGTCGACGACCTCGGCGTACCCCATCCGGCGATAGACGTCGGCGTGGAAGTTGGTGTCCTCGGCACCCATGCCGCCCATGTAGAGGGCCAGATAGGGCTTCATCGCCGCGAAGGCGGCGCTGCGGTCATCCGTGATGACGATGGTCGCGGTCGCGCAGATCTCGAAGTCCTCGCGGCTGCGGCGCGCGCCGGGCCGGGCGAACCCCTCGTCGAGCCACTCGTTGTAGGTGTCGGCCATTCGCGGGGTGTAGAAGATCGGCAGCCAGCCGTCGCAGATCTCGGCGGCCAGCGCGACGTTCTTGGGGCCCTCGGCACCCAGCATGATCGGGATGTCGGCGCGCCGCGGATGGGTGATGGGTTTGAGGGCCTTGCCCAGGCCGGTCGTGCCCTCCCCCTTCAACGGCAACGGGTAGTGAGGCCCGGCGCTGGTCACCGGTTTCTCGCGGGCCCACACCTGCCGCAGGATGTCGATGTACTCGCGGGTGCGGGCCAGCGGCTTGGGAAACTTCTGGCCGTACCAGCCCTCGACGACCTGCGGGCCGGAAACGCCGAGGCCCAGGATGTGCCGGCCACAGGACAGGTGGTCGAGCGTCAGCGCGGCCATCGCGCAGGCAGTCGGGGTCCGCGCGGACAGCTGCACCACCGAGGTGCCCAGCCGCACCCGCTGCGTCGACGAGCCCAGCCACGCCAACGGTGTGTAGGCGTCGGAGCCCCACGCCTCGGCGGTGAACACGGCGTCGAATCCGGCCCCCTCGGCCGCGGCGACGAGCTCGGCGTGATTTTCCGGCGGCTGAGCGCCCCAATACCCCAGCTGCAACCCCAGTTTCATGCGTTTGCCTTTCCCGCGGAAGACCCGACAAAAGAAAAATTTGAATCCGTTCTTAGAACCTGTTCTACTCGATGACGTGACAACCAGTTCGAGTAGCCCGACCTTGATGGATCACCCTGAACCACCGCTCTCCGCGCCACTGACGTTGTCTTTCGACTACACCCGTTCGGTCGGTCCCACGCTGAGCAAGTTCTTCACCGCACTACGTGAACGCCACCTCCTGGGAGTGCGCGGATCCGATGGCCGGGTGCACGTACCGCCGCCGGAATATGACCCGGTCACCTATGAGCCGCTGGGCGAGATGGTACCGGCGTCGGCCGTGGGCACCGTCGTGTCCTGGACGTGGCAGCCCGAACCGCTGGAAGGCCAGCCGCTGGACCGGCCGTTCGCCTGGGCGCTGATCAAGCTCGACGGCGCCGACACCCCGCTGATGCATGCCGTCGACGCAGGGGAACCGAGTGCGATCCGCGCCGGCACCCGGGTGCACGTGCACTGGGCCGACGAGACGGTGGGCGCCATCACCGACATCGCCTACTTCGCGCTGGGCGGTGAGGCCGAACCCGTGACGGAAAAGCCTGGGGGCGACCAGGATCCGGTCACGATGATCGTCACACCGATCTCGCTGACGATCCAGCACACCGCCTCCCATGAGGAGAGCGCCTACCTGCGGGCCATCGCCCAGGGCAAACTGCTGGGCGCACGCACGGGCGAACACGGGAAGGTCTACTTCCCGCCCCACGGCGCCGACCCGGCCACCGGCCAGCCCACCACCGAGTTCGTCGAACTGCCCGACAAGGGCACGGTGACGACGTTCGCGATCATCAACATCCCGTTCCAGGGCCAGCGCATCAAGCCGCCCTACGTGGCGGCCTACGTGCTGCTCGACGGGGCCGACATCCCGTTCCTGCACCTGGTCGCCGATGTCGACGCGCACGAGGTGCGCATGGGCATGCGGGTCGAGGCCGTGTGGCGGCCGCGCGAGGAGTGGGGTTACGGCATCGACAACATCGCGTACTTCCGCCCCACCGGCGAACCCGACGCCGACTACGACACCTACAAGCACCACCTGTAAAGGGCTTACTTTTCATGAGCGAACGCAACGTTGCGGTGGTCGGCTTTGCCCATGCCCCGCATGTCCGCCGCACCGACGGCACCACCAACGGCGTCGAGATGCTGATGCCGTGCTTCGCCGAGCTCTACGAAGACCTCGGGATCACCAAGGCCGACATCGGCTTCTGGTGTTCGGGCTCTTCGGATTACCTTGCCGGGCGGGCATTCTCGTTCATCTCTGCGATCGACTCGATCGGTGCCGTGCCGCCGATCAACGAGTCGCACGTAGAGATGGACGCGGCGTGGGCCCTCTATGAGGCCTACATCAAGATCCTGACCGGCGAGGTCGACACCGCGCTGGTGTACGGCTTCGGGAAGTCCTCGGCGGGGGTGCTGCGCCGCATCCTGTCGCGCCAGACCGACCCCTACACCGTCGCTCCGCTGTGGCCCGACTCGGTGTCGATCGCCGGACTGCAGGCCCGCATGGGACTCGACTCCGGCAAGTGGAACGAGCTGCAGATGGCGCGCGTGGCCTTCGACACCTTCGCGACCGCCCCCCGGGTGGATTCGGTCGAGCCGGCCGGGAGCCTGGACGAACTGCTCGAACGGCCGTTCTTCGCCGAACCGCTGCGGCGCCACGACATCGCACCGATCACCGACGGGGCCGCCGCGATCGTGCTGGCGGCCGACGACCGGGCGCGCGAGCTGCGCGAGAACCCGGCCTGGATCACCGGCATCGAGCACCGCATCGAGACCCCGGTACTCGGCGCGCGCGACCTCACCGCGTCGCCGTCGACCATGGCGGCGGCCAAGGCGGCCACCAGCGGCGTCGTCCACAACATCGAGGTGGCCGAGATCTGTGCGCCCTTCACCCACCAGCACCTGATCCTCGCCGAGGCGATCCGGCTGCCGGGGCAGACGAAAGTCAATCCGTCCGGGGGCGCGCTGGTGGCCAACCCGATGTTCGTCGCCGGCCTGGAGCGCATCGGGTTCGCGGCACAACACATCTGGAACGGTTCGGCCGGGCGGGTGCTGGCGCACGCCACCAGCGGGCCCGCCCTGCAGCAGAACCTGGTTGCGGTCATGGAAGGGAAGAACTGATGGCCGGAAAGCTCGCGGCGGTCCTGGGCACCGGACAGACCAAGTATGTCGCCAAGCGCCAAGACGTTTCGATGAACGGACTGGTGCGCGAGGCGATCGACCGGGCGCTGGAGGACTCCGGCTGCACGTTCGACGACATCGACGCGGTCGTCGTCGGCAAGGCCCCCGACTTCTTCGAGGGCGTCATGATGCCGGAGCTGTTCATGGCCGACGCCATGGGCGCCACCGGTAAGCCGATGATCCGCGTGCACACGGCCGGCTCGGTCGGTGGATCCACCGGGGTGGTGGCGGCCAGCCTGGTCCAGTCCGGCAAGTACAAGCGCGTACTGGCGATGGCCTGGGAGAAGCAGTCGGAGTCGAACGCCATGTGGGCGTTGTCGATTCCGGTCCCCTTCATCAAGCCGGTGGGCGCCGGCGCCGGTGGCTACTTCGCCCCGCACGTGCGGTCGTACATCCGGCGCTCCGGCGCTCCGTTGAACATCGGCGCCATGGTCGCGGTCAAGGATCGCCTCAATGGGGCCCGCAACCCGTTGGCCCATCTGCACCAGCCCGACATCACCCTGGAAAAGGTGATGGAATCCCCCATGCTGTGGGACCCGATCCGCTACGACGAGACCTGCCCGTCCTCCGACGGTGCCGCCGCAGTCGTCATCGGCAACGAGGAGATCGCCGATGCCCTTGTGGCGCAGGGACATCCGGTGGCGTGGATCCACGCCACGGCGCTGCGGACCGAGCCGCTGCAGTTCTCCGGGCGCGATCAGGTAAGCCCCCAGGCGGGCCGCGACGCGGCCGCCGCGCTGTGGAAGGCTGCGGGGATCAAGAGTCCCATCGACGAGATCGACGCCGCCGAGATCTACGTGCCGTTCTCCTGGTTCGAGCCGATGTGGCTGGAGAACCTCGGGTTCGCCGCCGAGGGCGAGGGCTGGAAACTCACCGAGGCAGGCGAGACCGCGATCGGCGGCCGGCTGCCGGTGAACCCCTCGGGCGGTGTGCTGTCGTCGAACCCGATCGGCGCCTCGGGGCTGATCCGCTTCGCCGAGGCGGCGATCCAGGTGATGGGCAAGGGCGGCGACCACCAG
>NZ_JBYCLG010000356.1:0-19522 GCF_057473785.1 Mycobacterium sp. TH-M103 | reverse complement strand
CCCCCAGGCACCGGTCTCGGTGGCCGGCGCCACCACCGGCGGCGGCTTCGGCGACTGAAGTCACCGCTGCAACTGAAAACCCGATCGGCCGCGCCGGTCGCCGTCCTCGGCGACCGGCGCCTTACTGCGTGTGACCGGACCTTCAGGTCGGCTCGGCCAGCATCAGGTCGAGCAGGTGTTCACGCTGGGCGGCCCGGTAGCTGTCGATGTCCGCGAAGTCCCAGTAGAAGCTGCCGCGAGTGACACCGGCCTGTTGGCACAGGCGCTCGACTTTCAGCGCACGACCCCCCTGCTCGGCGAGCAGCGTGTCGCCGGCCTTGAGCCAGTCCTCGACCGACAGCCGGGTCGACGGGGGCTTGCGGGCGGTCACGTCGTGCCACGTTACGGGTTTTTCGCGCCGCGGCGGGCCTCGGTCGGCGGGCCGATGACGTCGAACGCGCGCACGGGTGACGATCGACTGCCCGCGTTGGCATGATGGGTCCGTGGCAGTGCTGGGCGGTTCGACGGTCACGCTCGACGACGGCTCGGGCGCGGGCGCGATCGCCGTGTCGGACAGCCTCGCCGTGGCGGGGTCGGTCGCCACCGCGGGCAGCGTCGGGGTGATCGGCAGCGTGTTGATGGTGTTGAGCGTTCTCGCGCGTGGATGCGTGGCGTGTATGGCGTGCATCGCCTGCACCCGCTGCGTGGCCTGCGTGGGGTGCGTGCGCTGCGTCGACTGCGTCGGCTGCGTGAACTGCTCGGGTCTTCGCAATGTCAGGGGCGTCCGCAACGTCAGCGCTCAGTCCGCCCCGTGAGGGTCGTGGACGACGACGGACGAGACGCTGACGGGTTGCGGTGGTGAGGTGGCGTTGCCGCGTCGAATGCCAGGAAATCGACCCGGTCGCGCACCGGCGTGAGGCGCTCCCGGCGAACGCCCGTGGACAGCCGAATGGTGCTGCGCGAGTTCGTCTCCAACTGTGCGCCGAGCGCAGGCAACTGTGGCGCTGGACACCAGCAGCGATCGGATTTGACAGCAAAACCACCCAAGTGTTCAGTAATGTAGACGCCGCACTTACGCCGGGGGGGACGATGGCCGACGTCCGATTGCTGACCTTCGCCGAAATCGCCGAAGGAACCTGCGCACGCCATCAGGCGAATCGGGATGGGGAGCGCGCCGAGGTGCCGCATTTCTTCGCCGGCGTGGGCGTAATCGACGAGCTCGGCGTCGAGGTACCCCCGCAGCGGGGAACCGTTGTCACTCAAGGAGCGTTATGACCGGGGATCATCACATCGGCTGGCTCGGAACGGGCCGGCTGGGCAGCGCGATGGCTACCCGCCTGCTGGCCCACGGGACCATGCTGACCGTGTGGAACCGCACGGCCCCCAAGGCCGGCCCGCTGATCGGGATGGGGGCCACCCGCGCCGCCGTCGTCGGCGATCTTGGCCGTTGCGACATCGTGTTCACCACGGTCACGTCCTCTTCGGACCTGCTTTCGGTGACCGCAGGCCCCGGTGGCCTGTTCCGCGCACAGCCCGCACCGCGCATCGTCGTGGACTGTTCGACCGTGTCCGCCGAGGCGGCCGCCGAGGTCCGCGCCGAGGCCGCCAAGCGCGGCATCGCGTTCCTGTCGGCACCGGTGAGCGGCAACGCCGACATGGTCGCCCAGGGGCGCGGCTCGATCATCGTGTCCGGCGCGGCGACGACCTTCGAAACCGTCCAGCCGTACCTGCGCGCCATCGCACCCAATGTGAACTATTGCGGCACAGGCGAAGCCGCGCGACTGACCAAGCTGTGCCACAACCTGCTGCTGGGCATGGTGAGCGAGGCGCTGGCCGAGGTGACGACCCTGGCCGAGAAGGGCGGCGTGGCGCCGTCGGCCTTCCTGGACTTCATCGACGACTCCGTGCTGGGCTCGACGTTCATCCGGCACATGGGCCAGGCGATCCGCGCCCGCAACTACGTGCCCACGTCCACCACCGAAAACCTGTGCAAGGACTTCGACCTGGGCTTTGCGGCGGCCCGGCAACTCGAGGTGCCGATGCCGGTGGCGGCGACCACGCACCAGCTCATCCAGACCGCGATCGGGCACGGCCACGGCAAGTCCGACTTCGCCGTCCTCTACGAGGTGGCGGCGCGCGCGGCCGCGTTACCGAGAACCAAACGCTGAGCCGTCGTGGGCCGCGGGGTCGTCTGGTTGCGCGCGCATCTGGCGGAGCCGTTGCGGGGCCAGGGTTCTGACGCGGATGGCACCGAATCCCGGGAACCGATCCGGATAGGCGTGACGGTCGCCTGAAGCGGCTGTGGTGTTGCTGCCCCCAGGGGTTTTCGGCGCGTCGCTACGCGGGCGCTTCGACGGCCATCCCCAAGTCGGCCGCCGCTGCCTCCATGCGGTTGTCGTAGGTGAGCAGGACGCGCAGTTCGATCCCGGCACGCCGAGCGGCGGCGAGGTGAACGGCGTCGAGGCTGCGCAGACTGCTCGGGCGCAGGTCGGCGGCGGCGTCGAGCAGGCCCGGCGTGATGTTGACGGTGTCGAGGCCATCCAGGATGCGGCGGGCCTGCGTCACCGCCCTGGCGCCCGCGCCGGCCACGGCGCGGACAAGCTCGGTTCGGGCAAGAGCCGCGGTGAAGAGCGTGTCGGCGGAGACGGCGCGCAAGTAGACTTTGAGCGCTGCTGACTCGCGTTCGGCGACAACGAGCTTGACTAGCGCCGGGGTATCGAGGTACGTCTTCATCGCTCCGCGGCGCGCAGCGCGGCCAGCGCTGCCGACGCGTCGAAATCGCTGGCCAGGAGGCCGCCGGTGTCGGGGCCGAACTCGTCGGGGCGCCGGTCCCCCAGCGGCGGGCCGAATCGCTCTTGGGGCCCGAGCGTTCGCCGCGGATCGGGAAGCGCACCACGTCGGCGGTCAGCATGCGGACCACGTACAGGTAGGCCTCGTCGCGGTCCAACGCCATGCAGTTGGGGAAGGCAACCGCGTCGGCGATTACGTGTGCCGCTCGGCGATCCGGTGCCACCCGGAACAGGTACCCGTCAGGCGTGCCGCGCGCGATGGTGTCGGTGAGATCCTCGGCCATCGTGCTCACCGAACACCACAGCGCGCCAACAGAATCCACCAGGATGAAGTTCAGCCACGCCAGTGGCCGTCCCTCGAATTGTCCGCTGAGCGACGTCGCGATCGCACCTGTCAACGGGTCGAGGTCCTGCAGCGCGCCCGCGCCCCAGTGGGCGATCAGGAAGTGGCCGTCGCGGGCGACCACGACGTGTTCGGGGCGCTGCACGCCGCGCCCGACGGGGTGCAGACCCGTGAGCTCGATCGGGGTCTCGGCAATTTCGCTCATCGTTGCCTCGCCTGCGCGGGTGGGCGGCCGACTGTCGGGCTAGCGCGTGGGCGCCTCACCGATCACAGCGGTCACCGCCGGGAACTATGTTGCGACTTGCCCACCTTCGAGCCTGACTTTTCAGCCCACAGCCGCTGGACACAGCAGAAGCAATTGGTCATATTTATGGCTCTCCCCGAAATGCGTTCACGTCGCCGACGTGAAGGCATACCTGTCGGAGTTGGCCGCCACCGTCGGCGATCGGCACGAACGGATCACAGTGACGGTGCATGGACGGCCCGCGGCGGTCCTTCTTGCCGTCGACGATCTCGAGTCGCTCGAGGAAACCATTGCGGCGCTGTCCGACGCGAAGGCGCTTCGCGCCCTCGGTGAGGCCGATGCCGAGCTGGCCCGGGGAGAAGGGGAGGGCCAGGATGCCCTCACCGCGGCAATGCAAGCGCCCCGAGCCAGGAAGTGACCGGTTCGCGCTACGAGCTGATAATCGCTCCGACCGCGAGAAAACAACTGGCCGATCAGCTTCCCGAATCGGTGTCGTTCGCCGCTTATGAATTCATCATCGGTCCACTGCTCGACAATCCTCACCGCGTGGGCAAGCGGCTCCGGCCGCCGTTGCATGATCGCTTCAACGCACGCCGCGGCACCTACCGCGTGATCTACAGAATCGATGACGAGCGTCGGCACGTCGCCGTCGTCGGGGTGTGCAGCCACGCGGACGCATACCGTGCACGCTGACCGCGCATCGCGGATCTGCATATCGGCGAGGCACACGCCCCGTCGGTCGTTTCAGGGCGTGGCAGAGGCCTTCAGCGACGCCAGGGCGCTCGCGCTGAGGCGGGCGAGTTCGTCGGCCTCGTCGGGGGTGAGTGCGGCCGCGAAGATCTCGGCCATCCGGCGGTTGGTCGCCTGCTCGACCTCGGCGTAGCGGTCCTTCTTGTCCGCGCCGTCGGCGAACGGCTCGGGCCAGCCGAACATCGCCGCGTACTGATGCCCCTTGTTGAGCATGTGCGCTTCCACGGGCGTGATGCCGGAAATGGTGAGGGCGTTGAAATGCACGCTGCCCCGCAGCTCGCGCAGGACGTGCATGACCTGCAGCGCCCGCGCGGGCGCGTCGTCGGCCAGCGGCATCGTGCGCCAGCCGGCATACAGCGGCAGGCCTGCGTCCGGTGCCGCCGCGATGATCCTCTCCCCCAGCGCCGCGATGCGGTCCAGACCCTCGGCGCCGGCCAGGTGCTTGCGGGCGAAGCGGGCGGCCTGGTCCCAGTACACCTCGGCCGCGCCGGCCGCGCCGCGCACTGCGACGCCCTCCTCCCACAGGCCGCGCAGGAAGCTGGGCTCGAACGCGACGAAGATCGAAGCGACCGTGTCGCCGGTGGCCTCGCCCAGCACTCCGCCGCGGCCGGCGACGTATCCGGTGAGCGGGTTCTGGTAGCCGGCGGCGATGCTTTCGGCGAACGTCTCGGGGTGCAGCATGAACACCGCGACCGCCTGTTCGATCGGCGAAGCCGCAGCGATGGTGGCGTCGAGCACGTCGGTGTGACTCATCGGTCTCCTTGTCATTCGTGGCCCTGCGTGTGTCGCACGCTACTCCTGGCGCCGGCGGCGCCGACGCGGGCAGCGGCGTCCCGCCGGTGCACTTGATACTCCCCACGCCCGTGGGCAGACTTGTTGGATGCAACCACGTGAGCATGCCGCCGCGACTGCCCCGACGACAGCGCAGCCGTCGTGAGCATGCCCGCCGACGCAGCCCGCCCGCTGACCTGCCTCTCGGACGTGCGCGCGTTCTTCCACACCAACACCGTGCCCCTGTACTTCATCTCGCCGACCCCGTTCAACCTGCTCGGCATCGACCGCTGGGTGCGGAACTTCTTCTACCTGACCTACTTCGACTCGTTCGAGGGCGTGCATTCGCGCGTGTTCGTGCCGCGGCGGCGTGACCGCCGCGATTTCGATTCCATGGGCGACGTGTGCAACCACCTGCTGGCCGATCCCGAGACACTCGAGTTCATCGCGGGCCGAGGGCCCGGGGGGAAGGCCTGCTTCGTGATGCTGGACGAGGAGACCCAGGGGCTCGCCCGGCAGGCGGGCCTCGAGGTGATGCACCCGTCCGCGGAGCTGCGCAATCGCCTGGGCTCCAAGACCGTCATGACGCGCCTGGCCGACGAGGCGGGCGTACCCAGCGTGCCGCACGTCATCGGACGGGCCGGATCCTACGAGGAGCTGCTGTCGCTCGCCCACGACGCCGGGCTCGGCGACGACCTCGTCGTCTCCATCCCTTACGGCAACGCCGGCAGCGGAACGTTTTTCGTGCGCGGCCAGCAGGACTGGGACGAGCACGCCGCCGACATGGCCACCCAGGAACTCAAAGTCATGAAGCGGATCCGCAACGTCGAGGTGTGCATCGAGGGTGCGGTGACCCGCCACGGCACCGTGATCGGCCCCGCGATGACGAGCCTCGTCGGCTACCGGGAGCTCACCCCCTACAAGGGCGCCTGGTGCGGCAACGACATCTGGCGCGAGGTGCTGCCGCCCGCACAGACCCACGACGCACGCGAGATGGTTCGCAAGCTGGGCGACATCATGCGCCGGGAGGGGTACCGCGGATACTTCGAGGTCGACCTGTTGCACGACCTGGACGCCGACGTGCTCTACCTCGGCGAGGTGAACCCGCGCCTGTCCGGCGCCAGCCCGATGACCAACCTGACCACCGAGGCCTACGCCGACATCCCGCTGTTCCTGTTCCATCTGCTCGAGTACATGGACGTGGAGTACGAACTCGACATCGAGGAGATCAACGCCCGCTGGGAGCGCGGCTACGGCGAGGACGAGGTCTGGGGACAGGTGATCATCAACGAAACGTCGCCGGACATCGAGCTGTTCACCGCGACACCCCGCACCGGGGTGTGGCGCATCGACGACGACGGCCGTGTCTCCTTCGCGCGCACCGCCAACGACTGGGCCACGCTGCTCGACGGGTCCGAGGCCTTCTACATGCGCGTCGCGGCGCCCGGCGACCTGCGCTCCGAGGGCGCCCAACTCGGCGTGCTCGTCACCCGCGGACACCTGCAAACCGCCGACTATCAGCTCACCGAACGCTGCCAACGCTGGGTCAAGGGCATGAGGGCGAAATTCGTCTCGACACCGTTGGTGCCGGCCGCGCCGATCGTCTCGCGGCTCGTCGCGCGGGCGTGAGCGGCGTTCCGGCCGGCCTGTCGCTGGACAACTGGCTGTCACCGCCCCACGCGCACTGGGCTTTCCAGCACGTCGACGACTTCATGGCGACCGCGGTGATCCAGCGCGGGACCGGGCCGGTGGCTTCGTTGCCCCCGGCCTATGCGCCGGTCGCCGAGATTGCGGTGACCCGAATCGACGGGGTGGCCGGCACCGTCGGTGAGGTGATGGCCGACACTCATACCGACGGGTGGGCCGTCGCGCACCGCGGGGTGCTGGTGGCCGAGGAATACCTCGACGGCATGGGTGTGGGGACCCGGCACCTGTTGTTCTCGGTGAGCAAGTCACTGGTGGCGGCCGTGGTGGGCGCGTTGTGCGGGGCCGGGGTGCTCGATGTCGACGCCTTGGTCACGGATTACGTTGGGGCCCTGGCGCAGTGCGGCTACGCCGGGGCGACGGTGCGCCACCTGCTGGACATGCGGTCGGGGGTCTTGTTCTCGGAGGATTACGACGACCCGGACGCCGAGATCCACGTGCGCGAGCAGGTGATC
Source organism: Mycobacterium sp. TH-M103 (assembly GCF_057473785.1). Taxonomy (NCBI): domain Bacteria; kingdom Bacillati; phylum Actinomycetota; class Actinomycetes; order Mycobacteriales; family Mycobacteriaceae; genus Mycobacterium; species Mycobacterium sp. TH-M103. Next base: position 12,487 of record NZ_JBYCLG010000356.1, on the reverse strand, counting down.
GGGTGGCAGCGCCCGACCAGGACGGATCTGCCGTTGACGTTGCGGGACTACCTGCTGACGCTGCGGCGCAAGCGGCCGCACGGCGGGGCGTTCGAATACCGTTCGTGTGAAACCGATGTGCTGGGCTGGATCTGCGAGGCCGCCGCCGGTCGGGAGATGCCCGAGCTGATGTCGGAGCTGCTGTGGAGCCGCATCGGCGCGTCAGGCGATGCCACCATCGGCGTCGACGCGGCCGGTACCGGGGTTTTCGACGGCGGCATCAGCGCCTGCCTGACCGACATGATCCGGTTCGGGTCGCTGTTTCTGCGCGACGGAGTCTCGCTCACAGGCGAGCACGTGGTGCCGGAGGCGTGGATCGCCGACACCCTTGCCGGGGGGCCGGATTCGCGTGCGGCGTTCGCCGCCTGCCCGCAGGGCACCGACATGCCCGGCGGGATGTACCGCAACCAGGTGTGGATTCCCTATCTGGGCAACAACATTGCGTTATGCCTGGGCATGTGCGGGCAGATGATCTACGTCAACCGCGCCGCGGAGGTGGTGGCTGCCAAGCTGTCCACCCAGCCCAACTCCGGGGACCCGCAGCTGCAGTTGGACACGCTGCGGGCGTTCGATGCGGTGGCACGCGAATTGGGTTCGAGCGCTAAACCTTGACGACGAGCTTGCCGACGTTCTTGCCGTCGAAGAGCATGTTGATCGCCGTCGGCAACTGCTCGAAACCCTCGATGACGGTCTCGAGCGGGGTGAGCTTGCCCTGGGTGATCAGGCCGGTGATCTCGGTGATCGCCTCTTGGGCTTGCCCGAAATGGTCGAGGACGACGAAGCCCTGCAGCGTCGCGCGCTGGATGAGCAGGTTACCGAACGCGCGCGGCCCGGGCGGCGGGTCGGCGGAGTTGTAGCCGGAGATCAGCCCGCAGAGCGCCACCCGCGCACCGATGTTGATGCGCGCGAAGATGGCGTCCATGATGTCGCCGCCGACGTTTTCGAAGTCGACGTCGATGCCGTTGGGCGTGGCTTTGGCGAGCTGGGCGTACCAGTCGTCGGCTTTGTGGTCGACGGCCGCGTCGAAGCCGAGCCGCTCGGTAACCAGCTTGCACTTGTCGGGGCCGCCGGCGATGCCGACGACGCGCGCACCGGCGGCCTTGGCGAGCTGGCCGGCGACCGAGCCGACCGCGCCGGCCGCGGCCGAGACCACGACCGTCTCCCCCGGCTTCGGCTTGCCGATGTCGTGGATCCCGACCCACGCCGTCAGTCCCGTCATGCCGAGCGCACCGAGGTACGCGCTCGGCGAGACGCCCTCGGCGACCTCAACCGGCATCAACGGCGCCGCCGGCGAGGCGACGGCGTACTGCTGCCAGCCGACCAGGCCCTGCACCGTCTGGCCGACCCGATAGTCCGGGCTGTTGGAGGCGATCACCTCGCCGAGGCCCAGCCCGCGCATGACCTCCCCGATGCCGACCGGCGGCAGGTAGGTCGGGGTGGCGTTGATCCACCCCCGGTTGGTCGGGTCCAGCGAAATCCAGTCGACGCGCACCAGCGCCTCGCCGTCGCCGATCTGGGGCACCGGGGCTTCGTCGAGCTCGAAGGTGTCCGCGTCGATGCGTCCCGTGGGGCGCTGGCGGAGCAGGAAGCGGCGGTTTCGTTGGGTCATGAGGTCCACCGTAGCGCCCAGTGTCGGCGCAGGCTGTTGCGCTTCAATTACTCTGCCAAAACACCTTACTGGCGGCCGCGGTCTGCATACCCTCGACGCATGCCGGAGTCAGACGTGGAGGAAACTGTAAACGCCGCAGCGGGTGGTGATTCCATGAGCAAGCTGGCCGCCTACCGCAAGTGCGCCGAACGTATACAGACGGCGTGGCCGGCGTTTGCCGCCGAGCGCCGGAGACGTCTGCAACAAGGCGGAGGCGGGCAGCCCGTGGAGAAGGTCGCCGAGAACATCCTGGAGAACCTTTTTACCACCGTCCTGGACTGGCCGATCGAAAACGTCCGGCCGCAGGTGGAACGGGCCGACATCGTGTTGACGCGGCTGGGGCTGAAGTACCTCGTCCTGGAGGTCAAACGGCCCGGCTGGCTGACCGGGCGTCAGGTGGCGATCGACGCCGCATTGACCCAGGCCCGTCGCTACGCCGACGACCAGCGCGTCAAGGCCGTGGCGGTCAGCGACTCGATCATGCTGTACGCGGCCGACATCGTCGGCGGCGGGCTGCGCCCTCGGGTGTGGCTGCAGCTTGAAGCCGACGAAGCCCCCGAGGACCTGTGGTGGCTGTCGGTTCACGGCATCTACCGTTTGCGCCCGGATCGGCCGGTTGGGCTTGGGGCGCTGTCGATGCGCGACGGCGACGTGGGTTCTGGTGTGGATCTCGGCGCCGCCGGTGACGTGCACCCGAAATACAAGGTCCCCATGCAGTGCTTCGCCTATGTCGGCGCCGCCAACGACACGCACACCTGGAAGCTGCCCTACCTGTTGGCCGACGGCATCACCCCGGATGCCAAGCGGTTGCCGAAGGCGATCCAGTGCATCTTGAGCAACTACCGCGGCGCCGTGGTGGACATCCCGGAAGCCGACGTCGGCGATGTTCTGGTGCGGCTCGGGACGGCGGCGTCGGTGCTGCACAAGATGCCCTGCCAAAAGCCGTCCACGGCCGCCGCCTACCGCGGAGCCCACCAATTTCTGGAGCAGTTGGACCGGCTCGCCGACGTCGGCTGTTGCGGGAAGGAGTAGCCGGCGAGTACCGCCTTCTCCGATAGGACTTCCTCGGCAAACGCCTGCGCTGCCCGCCGTCTCGTCGGATACTGACCGTGGCGAAAGGAAGCAGGGGATGCGGTGAAGTCGCTCGTCGGCGAAATGTTCGGCAAGTACAAGGTGGTCCGACTGCTCGGTACTGGCGGCATGGGCAAGGTGTATGAGGCCTACGACACCGACAAGGGCAGAACGGTCGCGTTGAAGCTGCTCAACGAGCAGTACGCCGACGACGAAAATTTTCGCGCCCGCTTCCTGCGCGAATCGCGCGCCGCGGCCATCCTTCAAGAGCCGCATGTCATCCCGATCCACGACTGGGGTGAAATCGACAACGTCCTCTACATCGACATGCGGCTGGTCCGAGGCCAGACCCTGCACGACATGCTCAAGAGAGGCGCCCTGGACCCGCAGCGAGCCACCGACATCGTCGGCCAGATCGCCGCCGCGCTGGATGCCGCACACGCCGAAGGACTGATCCATCGCGACGTGAAACCACAGAACATCATCGTCACCCCCGACGACTTCGCCTACCTGGTGGACTTCGGCATCGCCGAGACCAGGGGCGACACCCGCCTGACGATGGCGGGCTATCAAGTGGGCAGCTTCGACTATATGGCGCCGGAAAGATTTGGGGACTCCGAGGCGACACCGGCCGTCGATGTCTATGCGCTGGCGTGCGTGCTCTATGAGGCGTTGACGGGCGGCAAGCCGTTCGCCGGCCACAGCGACCAAATCATCGCGGCCCACCTGTCGTCCCCACCGCCGCGGCCCAGCGCGGTCAATGCCTCGGTGCCGGCGTCGTTCGACGACGTCGTCGCCCGCGGCATGGCCAAGCACCCCGACGACCGTTACGGCAGTGCCGGAGCGCTGGGCCGCGCCGCCAAGCGGGCCCTATCACCGGAGGCGGCAGCGGCCGGTGCACCCACGGTGCTTGCGCCCCAACCCGTTTCGGCGCCGAGCAGCTATCCCCCCTTCAACGCCCATTACCCTTCTCCCCCACCGCCCCCGACGACACGAGACCGTGGGAAGTACTTGTTGCCAGCCTTGATCGCCACGGCCGCGCTCTTGCTCGTCGGCGTTGTGGTGCTGACGGTCGGAATGCTCGCCACCCGCAATTCGGAACCGCAGACACCGTCGCCGACACTGGCCTACACCCCGCCGAGCGTGTCCATCCCCCAGTCTGAGCCCTCCTCGACCACGCAGCCGTTCTATCCGCAAACGGTCACCACCTCCGCCGCGCCGGACGCCGAGCAGCAGCTGCGCGAAATCGCCGACGAGGACCGCCCATTCGTGGCCGCCAACCTCGCCGACCATTGGGTGCCGCAACTGAGCTCCAAACGTCCCGGCGTCGTCGACCAGGGTGTGGTGTGGGACAACACCATGACGCTGCAGGAGCATCTGGACCTCAGGCAGCGCTATCCCGACGTACGGCTGCTGTGGTCGGGTGACTGGTCGACCTTTTCGGCGCCCGACTTCTGGGTCACCGTGCTCGGCATGGCATTTCCCGATCCGGCCGGTCCGCTGGCCTGGTGCAGGGCCCAAGCACTGGACCGGGACCACTGCATCGCCAAGCTCATCAGCACGGCACATGCCGTCGAAGGGAGCACGGCCTACAACTGATGTGGGACAAACTAACCGGCGGGGTAGGGGTCGACGCCGTCCAGGTACAGCCGTTTCCCGAACCCGCCGGCCTCAGTGCGCTTGTGGTGTCCGGCGTCGACAATGTCCGCGAGCGTGACGCCGTGCTCGACGGCGATGGCCTGAAGGACTTCCAGCACGTCGGCGGCCTCTTCGATGAGGGACTCGGTTGTCGTCGCCGCGATCAGTTCGTCGACCTCTTCGCGCAGCTTCTCGTGCAGGGCGGCCCGGTACGTACCGGCGGCCAACGTCGTGACCCGGGGCGTGCGTCCGGAGGCTCGAATGATGTCGGGAATCTTGTCCCGGACGAGTTTGCCCACGCGGCCCCTTTCGCTGGCGATAATGCGGTGGTGCAGTTCTACCTCACCGGGCCGACCACACGGGCGCACCGGCACCACGGTGCCACATCTGTCACAGCGGCCACCGCTACAGAACCACTACGCAAAATGCCCGCCTCAGAGCGACTTTCAGCGACAAACCGGGGAGCGGTCTCGCTGGCAAAATGTCTTGACGACGAGCTTGCCGGCGTTCGCCCCACGGGGGACGACGATCGGAACTGTCGCGCCGCTTATGACGGATTCCCGTACAGCCGAGGCTCGTTGATCACGGGCCGACCCTGTTCTGATTCGAGCTCCGTCGCGGACGTTGCCGTCGGCGACGTATACCGGTACGCCTCGGGAATATCCGACGGCCGTTGCGGCACGCGTTCGCGCGGAGAGCCGAACCACCAGATGGTCTCGGGCTCGCCTGGCCGACGGGACGACGAGGACGGCTGATTCTCCTCGAAATCGCAGAGGTAGTAGTAGAGGACCGCCTCGGAAAGATCCGGCCAGGGACCCGGGTCGACGATCGACTCTCTGGTGTCGCGGACCAATCCCCAGGTTCTATCCGAAGGTGGGGCGGTGTAGACACAGTACATCGTCGCGCCCTCGGTCCAGGCGTGCGTGACAAGGTAGGGGCCGTGACCGCGGTTGTTCTCAACTTCGATGTGCCGCAACAGGGTTTGCAACACCTCGGCTGCAAACTCGCGTTGCGCGTCGGTAGCGTCAGTTGATGGGCACATTTTTGTTCACCCATGGCGGTGTCAGCGTCCAACCCGGTTCCACTTCAACCACTCCACTACCCCCCGCGAGCGGATACATCGAGATGACCCCTTTCTGTCCGCCATCGGGAATACCCGGACGTCCTTCGTTGACGTTCGCCACGATCCTCATGGTCAGGCTCTCGCCCGTATCCTCGCAATCGGCGATCCCAAGCGGACCTTGCGTACAGTGCACACGATTGATCGGGACCTCGTAAACAAGGGTTCCGCCCTGGCTGCTTATGGGCCGACTGTGTGAGATCAGATCCCGGAAAACGTTGGGGTTGACCACGTGGTGCCGCCAGTACGCCTTGTCCCAACCGAAACCCTGTTGTGTGCTCTCGTCGTAGTAGCCGCGCCGGAGAACGACATGGTTGCCGTCGAGGTCCGTGGCCTCGGCGATCACCTCGTTGATCGGGTACGTGGGGGGCGGAGGCTGCTCTTTGAAGGTGTGGTTGTCGACGGGATGGACATCGTTGTCCGTCTTGCCCGGATCTCGGGGGAAAGCGTGGCGGATGCCGGCCACCGCTGCGGTGATCTTGCCAGCTACTTGTTGGTCGACGTCGACGAGCTGAGCCGCGCGCCCGCGGATATCGCCGGCCAGGACCAGCGCCCGGGCGTGCCGGGCAGACCGCTGCACGGCCGACCCACCGCGGGAGCGGTCGGTGACCGACAGATCATCCCCCACCTCGAAACCCTCCGCGCGGGCGTCCTCCACCGCATAGCGGACCCGTGAGCGCGCGCCATACAAATCCGAGGCCCCGCTACGTGCGACTTTGGCCGCCTCGTGCAACTGGTCGGCCACTGCACTGGTGGTCTGCATGTCGGAATGGGTTGCGGTCCGCACCCTGTCGGCGGCCTCACCCTGCCAATCGATTGAAAAGGCTTCCGCCAGACCTGATTGGCCACCCCATAGCAGCGTCCGCCGACGGCCTGCCAGTAGTCGGCAGCTTCAGTCAGGTGTTCGGTGGGCCAGGCCAGCAGTTGAGCGAGGCTGGCAGACGCTGCGGGCGCTCGCATCGCTAGACACAGGCCTCCGGGGAGGCCAAGGCCGCCAGCTCGTGGGCCGAGTCAGCTTCATTGGCGACATAGCGGGAATCGGCCTCGGCGACGTGGACGGCACGGACACAAATCCGTGCGGCCAGTCCCGCCGTGAACGCTGCGACATCGGCGTGGGCGGCGTTCACTGCGGCCGCGCTGGCCTGAGACGACAAACCCAACCCCACCGGGGCAGTCGTTTCCTCGAGGTCGCCCGCTGTGGCGCCCCATCTGCCGGCCATCACCTGCACACCAGCACTATCCACCCGCAGTGGCTGCTGCATGGGCCGAAGTTTATCCATGCTCGTGCTTGCCGGCCAGTCACCGCGTGCCGGCCCCGCCGCCGCGGTCGGAGAGACCGGCAAGTGAGCAAGTCCCGGTCCGCCCTAGCTGCCGGCCATCACGATGACGACGAACGCGCCGGTGGCTTGACTAACAGGGGCCACCGGAAAGGCTCAAATATCCTTCTTCCTCGGCGATCTCATTGCCGGCCGCGAGCTGCTCGATCACCCCGTCGATATGGCTCTTGATGTCTGCGCCGGTACGAGTCCAACCGAAGATACGGGCAACCGCTGTGATGAGCTCGGTTCTCTCTGTCGTTCCCGTGTCCCGGAGAAGCAGCGTGGCGCAAAGGCGAATTTCGCTATGCGCGACGTGTTCGACTTTTCTGGTCACGCCATTCGGTGTCCGGACACGGTCGACTGGGCGGCCCTTGCGGTCGATGAAGTCGCCGTCACGATCGACGTTATCGTGACTGAGCCCGATAGCTCGATCGATGTTCTCGCTGATCTTGGAGCCGATGCGCCCTATGCCCCACGCCTCCCTCAAACGCTGATGGACGAGGGACATGTGGACCGGGCCTTCGATGTCGGCGATGGCGACCACGGCGTCGGTCATGTGATGGTGGCCGCCGGCCTCGGAAGGGTCGATCCACCGAGGCAGCGGCTGGACATCCGCCACCCTGTATTCCGTCGTCCACGATGGCGTTTCGTAGGTCTCCACTTGGGTTGTCTCGACGATTCGACGCGGCAGCTTGCCGTCGTCAGCGTTGATCCGGTCGTCCGCGGGTGCGTTGATTGCAGCTTCGATTGCGGCACGCAGCCGGTCCTCTTCAATCTGCCGGTTTCGATACCATGCGGTTCCCCAAATCCGGTGCAGCCGCCAGCCGAGTCCGCGAAGAATCTGTTCCCGTAGCCTGTCGCGGTCACGGGCAGCGGGGGCGGAATGATACTGGTAACCATCGCATTCGACACCGAGAGCAAACTGGCCGGGATGGGCGGGATGCCGTATTCCGATGTCGATGCGGAATCCAGCCGCTCCCACTTGCGGTTCGACGGTGTAACCCCATGCACGGATTGCCTTGGTGACGGATTCTTCGAAGGGGCTTTCTGGGCCGAGCCCGCTGCCGCCCAAGTCGATGGCCAGGGCAGCTTGGCCGCGCTCGGCGTAATCCAGATAGGCGCGGAGATATTCGACGTTTTCGTTTGTCGACGGCGGGATGTCGCCGGCACGCACAGACGCAACCACCTCAACGCGCTGACGGGCGCGCGTCGCCGCGACATTGAGCCGGCGCCATCCTTTGGGTTTGTTCAGCACCCCGAAGTTGGTGGTGATCTTGCCGGCCTCGTCGGGCCCGTAGCCGATTGAAAAGATGATGACGTCGCGCTCGTCGCCTTGCACCGATTCCAGCGACTTTACAAAAAAAGCGTTAAGCCGGTCGTCGCCATCGAAGAACCTGTCCAGGTCGCGGCGGCTCTCCCGCGCTTTGTCGATGGCATCCATGATCGCGTCTGCCTGGGCGACGGAGAACGTCACCACGCCAAGAGTGAGATGTGGTCGCGTCGTGAAGTGCTCGATGACCCGTTCGGCGACCCGGGTGGCCTCGAGCGGATTGTCCGCACCGCCCCCACGGCGGTACACGCCATTGGTGTGGAAGAACTGCACGCCCACATCCGGGCCTTCCGAGTGCGAGCTGGGATAGGTTATGAGCTTGCCGTCGTAGAACTTGTAGTTCGAGAACGCGATCAGGTCTTCGTGCCGGCTGCGGTAGTGCCAGTTCAACCGGAGGTCGTTGAAAGCTCCACAACCTTTCGCCAGCTCGAGGACGGACTGGAAATCGGCGGCGTCGGTGTCGCTTTCATCGAAATCGCTTTCTGCCTCGACGCGTTCGAAGAAAGAGGTCGGGGGCAACTGTTTGTCGTCTCCGGCAAGGATCAGCGATTTGCCGCGGTAGATGCAGTTGATGGCATCCCCCGGGGTGACTTGTGACGCTTCGTCGAAGATGACGACGTCGAAACCCATGTCTGCCGGCAGGTACTGGCTCACGGCAAGCGGCGACATCATGAAACACGGCTTGATGGCCAACGCGGTGTTGCGGGACCGGGAGATGAGTTCGCGCACCGGCAGGTGTCGTGATTTCTTCATTCCCTCGCGGCGTATCACGCCGGGTTCGCCGATCTCGGCGACCGAGGGTCTGCGCATGTTCACTGCGCGGATGATGTCGCTCGTCGCAGCCAGAATGAGTTGTCTGTCGAGTTCGCGGTACTCCTCAACGAGCGCGCTCCGATCGCGTTCCTGTAGGGGCCGGATGCGCGTGTCGTTCTGGATTGTGTAGTCAGCCCATGAACGCAGCAGCGCCTTCTCGATGACGGGGGGTACTTGTTGGGCTCCCACGCGCTGTTCGATGCAGAAGTCGATGGCGGTATCGAGGCCGTGCTTGGCGAGATCGGCGCGGGCTCTTGTGTACGCAAACCACTCCTCTTGCCCGGTGCTGTCGTCCTTCAGATCACCGATCAGGCTCGCGGCGTTGGAGTAATCGTCAAGTTCGGTTCTGAGCTCCGCATGCCGGTCGGAATGGAAGGCGTCGATGATCCGATCGGCAGCGGTTGCCCATTTCCCGGCCGCGGCGGCCAGGCGATGCACGGGGCGCGACGCGGTCAGCGCCGCGACTTGGGCGTCGGTCAGTGCTCGCCCGGCGATCTCGCGGGTTTCCTGGGCCCACTTCAGGCCGTCGTTCAGGCGGTCCAGATCGGAGAGTGCTCCGTCGAAGCAAGCGCCGAATGTGGCGGCGTACGTAGCCGTCTCGGAACGCAAGTTCGCGTGCGCCTCGGCCGCTGCACCACGCAGGGCGAGAATTTCCTCGGCCTCGAGCAGACTATGCGCTCGCCCGGTCACGTGGTCGATCGCCGATATGCGTGCCGCCGTCTGACGCAGGGGCTCGAGTTGGGCACGCAGCCAGACGATGGACCGGCCGATCGGTTCGAGCACCAGTTCGGGCCGCCCTTGCAGCGCCGGCGCCGGGGCCAGTGAGGATTTCCAACCCGCGAGATCGTGACGGATCTCCTGGATCAGATTGCGGTGCGCCGCGTTCGGCTCGCTGGTGCAGACGTATTCGGCGAGACTGGGTGGAACTGCTTGTCCACGAAGCAACTCGAGAATCCGATTTGCGGCTGCCAACGCATCGGCGATCGATGCGAAGTCGGTTTCCCGTCCCTGCCAGTAGGGGCCCAACAGCCCCGCATATTGCGCAACGGCCGCTTCATAGCGGCGGGCGGCATCCGCCCAGCGAACCGCGGCGGGCAGCTGGTGAAGGCCTTGTTTGAATTTCGTGCCGGCCACGAGAAGAGCGGCCAACGCTTTCTTGTCGGCCCGGTAGTCACCGGACAGTTTTTTGAGGCCGTGATGCCGGTGTTCAAAGCGGTCGGAAAGCTCGGCGACCGGGGCGTGCAGCGCGTCGCCGGTAAATATCGGCGTCGCCGACGTTTCGGCGTCGGCAAGCTCGCGCAGACTGGATTCCAGGGCGTCGACGGCGGCGCGAGCGCCGGCCAATGAGTTCGATGTAGTCCACTCGCGCAACGGCCGGTGGCGTGCATGGACGAGTTCCGCGAGCGCCAGGATCCTGTCGGCGTCGTCGAAGGTGACCACATCGGCAAGCCCAAGCTGTCGAGCCATTGCCGCTAGCGAGTCCAGTCGGTGCGCGAGCCGGGTGGCGACTTCTTCGAAACGCACCGCCGTTTCGGAGCATTCTGCGGCGCTCGCGTGCCCCAACGTGAGTTGTTCCGGGCCTGGCGGTAACGGCGCCGGCGCGGGAAGTGACATGGGATCGGGCAGTGCACTCCAGTCCACACCGGTGCGTTCCGAGACGGCGGACTCGGTGCGGCGGATGTCGTTGACGGCTAGGGCCAAGCGGTCTCTGGCGTCCAGAACGGCGCCCCAGTCATCTGCCATGAGCCAGGAGTCAGGCGCATCGGTGGGCCGGTTCTCGTGTTGCTGGTTCACCAGCGACACAATCGACGTCGCGTCGCTGGGTTTGGTCAAAGCGAAAGCGGCAGCCACCTCGCTGTTGCTCGCGACGGTGCCGGCAAGTTCCTCCAATGCCGATTCGGCCCGGTAGAGCGGGATTTCCAGCGAGCTGTCGTCGATCACATTGCGCCACAGGTAGGACTTCCCCTGCGCGGCGGGGCGCCAGGAGCGCTCCAACTGGGTTGCGATTTCCTGTACCGCTCGATATTGGGCCTGGGTGAGGTCCGCCGGCGGCGTTTCCGGCATCGGCGCCGAGGGGAGCGAATTCAGTTCGGCGAGCACGCCGAACACGTAGTGCAACGAGAGATGCAGCGGTTCGCGCAGCTCGTTCATCGCCGCTGCGTAGTCGTTGAGCCGGATCCGACGGTCGAGGAGGGACGACCGGGTCAGAGCCTCCATACCGGGCGGCGCCACGGTGATGTTGTCCAGGGCGTGTGCGAGCGCGGTCGCGACTTCTTTGCGGCTCGCCTTATGGCTGTGCAACTCCAGCAGGTAGTTCTCGAGCCCGGCGTCGGCCAGACGATTGCGGACGACGTCGAGAGCGGCCACCTTCTCCGAAACGAACAAGACCGTGCGCCCCGAATGCAGCAGGGCGCCGATCATGTTCGCGATCGTTTGCGACTTCCCAGTTCCCGGGGGGCCATCCATGACGAAGCTGCGGCCCGCGATGGCTGCGGCGATCGCGGCGCGCTGCGAGGAATCTGCGTCCAACACCAGCGGGGTGTCTTCGGGCGGGGCGACATGATCGATGTCGGCAGGTTCGATCGGCTCGAAGATGAATTCGCCACTCTGACTGCTGGGGTCTTTCGTAGCCAGCGCCCGCACCACCGGGTGGTCCAGCACCGTGGCTTCGTTCTCCAGGAGATCGCGGAACATCGCCTCCTTGTGGAAGGAGAATGTCGACAAGACGACGGTGGGCTCGACCGTCCAGCCTTGTTCGGCCGAAACCGCGTTCCGAATCTGCGCCAACAGGTCCGTGACGGACAATTCGGCGACGTCGTCTATTTTCGGGAGTTCGATGCCGAACTCACGCATGCGGAGGCTCAGGCTGGGATTCACGACCACGTCGTCCTGGCCCGGCGCCAGCTCAGGCGTGGTTTTCGGGCCCCGAGAAATCAGCGTCACGGGGACCAGCAACAACGGGCTGGCCATGGCGGTCTCATCGACATCTTGCCAATGCAACATTCCGAAGGCGAGGTAGAGCACCGACAGGCCCCGGTCGAGCAACTCCGCGTTGGCACGGCGCATCAAGCCGCGCAGCACGGTGCCGAGCTCTTTTTCCGGGCGAGGCGTGTGCAGCACGCCGGCTCGGCCATTCGCTGCGAGCATTCCGAGTTGTGCCACTCGAGACGAGGATCCATCCGCGCCTTCGTCCCGCTCGTGGTCCTCGGTACCCATGAACAGCCACTTGGCGCCGGACAGAATCCCCGACAAAATGACATCAGGCTCGGGCGAATCTATGGCAACTGCACCAGATTTCGAGGCTTTGAACTTGATGAGCCGGTTGACACCTGACAGGTTGACCAGGCTCTCCCGCCATACACCCAGGGCGGCCGTCAGCTCATTCCGTTCCACGTTTCCCCTGTCTCAGATTTTGAGGTGTTTCTGACTTTGCGATAGACATTCGCGTTTGATCAGACAACATCGTCGGGATCCTGTATGGGTTGAGTGTGCCTTTGCTGGCGGTGCCA